>CAZLGP010000074.1:0-30041 GCA_964558905.1 uncultured Thermoanaerobaculia bacterium
CGCCGCGCCGCCTACACCTGACCGCTCCCAACGTCCAGCCCACAGCCCCGAGCCTGCCGAAACGTCCAAACTCCAGAGCGGAGGCGTTGCCTCCGCACTCCAAGCTCAGACCGACGCCACTTCCTCCACACCCGCCGCCGCGCGCAGCGCGTCGGCCTTGTCCGTCAGCTCCCAGGTGAACTCCGGCTCGGTGCGGCCGAAGTGTCCGTACGCCGCGGTCTTCTTGAAAATCGGGCGGCGGAGGCGCAGCGACTCGATGATGCCGCGCGGCGTCATCTGGAAATGCTCTCGCACGAGGTCGACGAGGCGGGTCTGTTCGACCTTCCCCGCGCCGAACGTGTCGACGTAGATCGACACCGGATCGGCGACGCCGATCGCATACGCGAGCTGCACTTCGCACTCGTCGGCGATGCCGGCGGCCACGATGTTCTTGGCGATGTAGCGGGCCATGTAGGACGCCGAGCGGTCGACCTTCGTGGGGTCTTTGCCCGAAAACGCGCCGCCCCCGTGACGGCCGCGGCCGCCGTAAGTGTCGACGATGATCTTCCGCCCCGTCAGCCCCGTGTCGCCCTGCGGTCCGCCGATGACGAACTTGCCGGTGGGGTTGATGTGATACTTCGTGTTCTTGTCGAGCAGCTCCGTGGGAACGACGGGGCGGATCACCTTCTCGAGGATCGCGTCGCTGAGGTCGCGGTGGCTGACGTTCGGCGAATGCTGGGTGGAAATGACCACGGCCTCGACGCGCACGGGGCGCTTGCCTTCGTACTCGATCGTCACCTGCGACTTTCCGTCCGGACGGAGGAAGTCGAGCTCGTTGCTCTTGCGCACCTCGGTGAGGCGGCGGGTGAGCTTGTGCGCAAGCATGATCGGCAGGGGCATGAGCTCCGGAGTCTCACGCACGGCGAAGCCGAACATGAGGCCCTGGTCGCCGGCGCCGCCCGTGTCGACGCCCTGGGCGATGTCGGGCGACTGCGGGTCGATCGAGGAGATGACCGCGCACGTCTCGCTGTCGAAGCCGTACTTCGCGCGCGTGTAGCCGATCTCGCGAATCGTGCCCCGAACGATGGAGGGGAAGTCGACGTAGGTCTTCGTCGTGATCTCACCGGAGATCATCGCCAGCCCGGTCGTGACGAGCGTCTCGCACGCCACGCGTCCGACCGGATCCTCCGCCAGAACGGCGTCGAGAATCGCGTCGGAGATCTGGTCCGCGATCTTGTCGGGGTGGCCTTCGGTCACAGACTCCGACGTAAACAGGGTCCTGAAATTCGCCATGATGGAAGTGCTCCTTGAGGGACTCCAGATGAATTTGCGAATCCTAGCATGAGATCTCAGTGCAAGGTGCTGGGTGCTGGGTGCTGAGTGACCCACGTGCTTCTCACCCAGCACTCAGCACTCAGCACTGGTTTTGCACAATTCGCCTCCGAGATGCTCAAGACTCGCAACCTCGGCGCCTACACGGACTTGCTTCTGCTCTTTACTCGCTACGGGCGGAAGGACTTCCGCCTCTCGCTCTCGCCGGAAGACTTCCTCGAGCCGGCCGCGGAGCAGGAGGCGATCGAGCCCGACGTGCGCGGGCGCGCCGAGGCATTCGCGAAGGCCCTGCGGCAGATGGGACCGACGTACGTGAAGTTCGGACAGCTCCTCTCCACGAGGCCGGACGTCGTCCCGCACGAGTACATCCTCGCCCTCGAGTCGCTCCAGGACGACCTCGATCCGTTCTCGTTCGCGGACGTCGAGCGCATCGTCGAGGAGGAGCTCGGCGTCCGCATTTCCAAAGCGTTCGAGACCTTCGAGTCGACACCCCTGGCCGCCGCGTCGCTTGGACAGGTCCACCGTGCGGTCCTGCGTGGCGGCGGAAACGACGCCGAAAGCGGACGCGAAGTGGTCGTCAAGGTGCAGCGGCCAAACGTGCGCGAGCAGGTGCGCAAGGACCTGGAGGTGTTCACCGAGATCGCGCAGGAGCTCGAGAAGCACACGGACATCGGACGCAAGATGAACCTCGTCAGCGCCATCGACCAGGCGAAGCTGGTCATGTACAGCGAGCTCAATTACCTGCAGGAGGCGCGCAACACCGAGATCCTCCGCGAGAACCTCGAGTCTTTTCCGCAGATCTACATCCCGGCGGTCATCCGCGATCTCACCTCGCCCCGCGTCCTGACGACGGAGCTGGTGAAGGGGAAGAAGGTCTCGAAGCTCACGCCCCTCGCGCTGATCGAGGGCGACTACGCCGAGCTGGCGGGCGTGTTGACGCAGGCCTATCTGAAGCAGATCTGCGTGGACGGGCTCTGGCACAGCGATCCCCATCCGGGCAACGTCTTCATCCGCGAAGTGGACGGCGAGCCCCAGATCGTCCTCCTCGACTTCGGCATGGTCAGCCGCATCGGCGCCGAGTTCCAGGACGAGGTCATCAAGCTCCTCCTCGCCATCTCGAACAACCGGGGCAGCGAGGTGGCCGACGCATGCGTGCGGATGTGCGAGGCCCAGGAGCGGTTCGACCCGGTGAAGCTCACGCGCGACATCTCCACCGTGGTCGCGGCGGTGCACGACGTCAGCGCGAACGAGATCAACACCGGGCAGTTGCTCTTCAACGTCATCGGCATCGCCAACAACAACGAGCTGAAGGCGCCGTCCGAGCTGACGATGCTCGCCAAGACCCTCCTGCATCTCGACGCCATCACGAAGAAGCTCGATCCCGAATACGACCCCCAGCGCGTCATTCGCGACTACGCCGAGCAGCTCATGACCCAGAAGCTCGCCCAGAAGTTCCATCCTCGGAACTTCTACCCGGCGCTGCTCGATCTCAACCAGCTCATCCTCGACTTCCCTCATCGCGCGCGAGAGATCGTCGACCTCACCGCTGCCGGACGGCTCTCGTTCGGCATCAAGCTGAACCAGGCCGAGGAATTCCTCGGAGGGATCCACAAGGTCGCCAACCGCATCACCGTCGGAGTGGTCATCGCCGCGCTGCTGGTTTCGTCCTCGATGATGATGAGCGTCCCGACGACCTTCACGGTCTTCGGCTACCCCGGCCTTGCGGTCCTCGGCTATGTCCTCGCCAGCACCGCCGGCTTCTACCTCGTTCTGTCGACCATCTTGCGCGACCGCAAGGACCAGGAAAGAGCGAGGTTCAAGGGACGCTGATTCCTTCGACCAGGCGAAAAGGCGTCAGCAACTGGACCCCGTGGTGGGATCAGATTCTCGCCGCTTCAACACCAACAAGGCCTCCTGAACGGATGGGATACCCATCGGAAAGAGTCAAAGATTTACCACTCGTGGGTCAAATTATGTCGTTTTGGCGCAATCTTTGACCCACAGCAAGGGCGCACCTTTTTCTCCGATCTCTTTCGTTTCAACGACTTGCGCGGTGGAGTGATCTTGGTCACACCGTTGCGTGATGGCGATTCGTCGTTGAATCGGAAATCCTGTTCAAAACAATAAGGAGCTTCTGCATGAATCGTCGTTTCTCGATGGTCGTCCTCGTCGTTCTTCTCGTCGCCGCCGTTCCTGTCTTTGCCGGTCACGCCTGGGGTACATATCACTGGAGCAGGACCTCCACGCAGATCACCCCGCCGGTCCACAACAACGTGAGCAGCGTGTGGGATCCGTACCTCGACAAAGCCGTCCTCGACTGGAACGCCTCCAGCGTGATCCAGAGCCCGTACGGCTCATCGTATGGCCCGCTGACCTCGACGAACCGGTGCTCTTCGGCGACGGGCAGAATCGAGGTCTGCAACCGGTCTTACGGCCAGAATGGGTGGCTGGGCATCGCCGGCATCTCCATCAGCGGTGGCCACATCACCAAGGGCTACACGAAGCTCAACGACACGTACTTCAACACCTCCACGTACAACAAGGCGTCGTGGCGCCGAATGGTCACCTGCCAGGAAATCGGTCACAACTACGGTCTGGCCCACGTGAACGAGAACTTCAACGACCCGAACACCGGCTCGTGCATGGACTACACGAACGATCCGGGGCGCAACGACGGCGCCGGCACGAACGAGTACCCGAACGCCCACGACTACTCGCTGCTCGAGTCGATCTACAACCACTCGCACGCCCTGTCGCTGCCCTTCGATGAGATGCGGGCCGACGCCACCCGCCCGACCACGGTCCAGGAGTTCATGGCCAAGGCCGACCAGTGGGGCGAGCCGATCGCGTTCGACCAGGAGGGCCGTCCGACGACCTTCTTCCTCCGCACCGGTCCGAACCACGGCGGCGAGGTCCATGACGGCGAGATCATCGACGTCTTCTGGGCGCCGTTCGATCCGTTCGCCGAAGGCGTGGATCGCAACCCGGAGACACAGCCCCGCCAGTAAGGGCAGTCAAGCACGCAACGCATAGGGCGAGACTCCGGTCTCGCCCTTTTTTGTTTGCCGTCCACTTAGAATTCTCGCCGCGTGCACGGACAATCCCTGTTCATCGACGTCGCGATCATCCTGGTCGCCGCGTTCCCGCTCCTGTTCCTCGGACGGCGTTTCGGCGTGCCGGAGGTGCTCAGCTTCATCGTTGCGGGCATCGTCATCGGGCCGCACGCGGTCGGTCTGATCGCGGACGCGGATCGGATCGAGGCGATCGCGGAAGTCGGCGTCGCGCTCATTCTGTTCTTCATCGGCCTGCACGTTCCGCTGGGCCGCCTCAAGGCGCTCGGACGCACGGCCTTCCTCGGCGGTCCGCTGCAGATGGGACTGACGATCGCACTCACGGCGGCGATCGCGCTGGCGTTCGGGATCGCACCTCGACTGGCGATCTTCTATGGCGTGCTCGTGGCGCTCGGATCGACCGCGGTGGTGCTTCCGATCCTCACGATGCGCGACGAAGTGGCCGCGCCGTTCGGGCGGCGCTTTCTCGGCGTCTCGCTTTTTCAGGACCTGGCGGTCATTCCCCTGATGCTGCTCGTACCGGCGTTCGCCGCGGGAACGGAGGGCGCGCCGAGTCCCGGCCTCGTGCTGCAGCGCGTGAGCATCGCCATCGTCGGCGTGGCCCTGCTCATTGGCGTCGCGCGCGTCGTCGTCCCCTGGCTATTCCGGGCGACGGCGCGCATCGGACGGGAGGCCTTCACCGCCGCGGCGATCGTGCTCATGGTCGGTACGATCGCCATCGCCGAGCGGCTCGGCATCTCCCCTGCCCTCGGCGCATTCGCCGCGGGCCTCGTCGTGGGCGACACGGAGTTCATCCACGAGATCGAAGGCATCCTCCGCCCGTTCCGGGACTTTCTCTCCGCGCTCTTCTTCACCTCGATCGGCATGTTGCTCTATCCCTCGTTCGTGTTGCAGCACCCTCTTCTCCTTCTCGCGATCGTGCTCGGCGTGGTCATCGTCAAGGTCGTGGCGGCCTATCCCGCGTTCCGGCTTTCGGGAGCGATGCGGCGCACATCCGTGCGCGCCGCGTTCGCCATCGCTCCCATCGGCGAGTTCTCGTTCCTCCTGGCGCAGGCGGGAAAGCGCAACGGACTGCTCGGAGAGGAGACCGAGCAGGCCTTCGTCGCCGTGGCGGTGCTGACGCTCGCGGCAACGCCGTTGCTCGTGAGCGCCGGGAAGTGGATCTCCGACCGCATCCACGAAACGGACGCCGAGGAGGAGGCCGAGCACGGCGAAGCGCCGCTGCACCGGCACATCGTCATCGTCGGTTACGGGTTGAATGGGCAGAACGTTGCGCGTGTGCTCGTCTCCACGCAGGTTCGCCACGTCGTGCTCGACGAAGATTCCGATCGTGTCATCGCCGCCCGTGAAAACGGGAGCCGCGCCCTTCTCGCCGACGCCGGCGATCCCCAGGCGCTCCAGCTCGCGGGCATCGAGAGGGCGCTGGCCGTCATCGTCGCCATCTCCGATCCGGATGGGACGCGCCGGATCGTCAGCTTCTGCCGGAAGCTCAATCCGAGCACGCATATCATCGTCCGGACCCGCTACGTCGCCGAGGTCGAGCGGCTGCGCACGCTCGGCGCCGACGAGATCATCCCCGAGGAGTTCGAGACCTCGCTGGAGATCGTGGAGCGCGCGCTACGCGTGTTGTGTGTGCCACAGAACATCATCGCGAATCAGCTTCGGGTCCTGCGCGACGAGGGCTATCTGATGCTTCGCGACCCCGCCGTGCGCGCAACCGATCCCCGGCGCCTGTCGGCGCTTTTCGCCGGCGGCACGTCACAGACCTACCTCGTGCTCCCCGACACGTTCGTGGAGGGACGCACGATCTCGGAGCTCGAGCTGCAACAGGATGGGGTGGCCGTCGCCGCACTCCTCCGCGACGGACGGGCCCTCTCCCCGCTGCCGGTGGACGCGCCCATTCAGGCCGGCGACACCATGCTGCTCGTCGGCGCGCACGAGGAGCTCACACGCGCCATCGCCCGACTCGAACATATCGACTAACGCGCTTCGTCGAACACCATGTCCAGATCGCTGAGTCCACCTTTCGCCGCGTAGCGCGGCTGGCTGTCGTAGATGTAGACCTCGGTGCCGATCCCGGTTTCGTTCCAGAGCACTTTCAGCATGTCGTGCGGCAGGCGGATGCAGCCGTGCGACACGCGCCGGCCGATCGACTTCGGGTCGTTCGTGCCGTGGATCATCACGCGATCGCCGAGGTCGAGGGCGTACTTGCCCATCGTCCCTCTCTCCTTGCGCTTCGGAGAGTCAGGAGGCGGGATCGGCTTGCCCTGCTCCACGAAGGCCCAGTCCGGCTTGGTCCAGACAGGGTCGACGACCCTGCGCACGACCGTGTGCTTTCCGCGCGGCGTGCGAAACCACCACACCTTGCGCCCCTTGCGCAGAACCTTGTCCGACCCGGTCGCGGCGGCGGACTTGCGCACGAGCTCCCCGTCGCGGAACAGATACACCTGATTCGTGGAAACGTCGATCGTGATGATCGTGCCCGTGCGCGGTGCCTCGGGCGGAAGTCCTTCGATGTCCATCTGCGCCATGAGCGGCGCGGCGAATGCGAGGGTGAAGATCACAGTGGCGAGTCCGCGGGGTGTCACGCGGAATAACTATTGCGAACGTGAGGCCAGACCCACCAACTCCTGAAACCGCTTCTCCCCTCGAAGGGAGACGAGGTCTTCGTCCGCCGCGAGATGTGCCGCGTCCTTGAACCCGAGCGAGATCGCCTTCTCGAGCGCATTCAACGCGGCACGGCGATTCCCCGCGCGCGCGTACGAGCAGCCCAGGTTGTACCAGGCGTTCCAACGCTCCGGGTGGATGTCGACCGCGACGCCGAGGACTGCCGCGGCGGCCGCGTGCTGGTTGCGTGCGCCGAGCTGGCGCGGAAGGTAGAACGAGGTGGTCGTGAAGACCGCCTCCAGAAGTCGCCTGGCCGTCGCGCCTTCGGCTCCTGGCCGCTCCGCCCGACGGCTCAGGTCCTTCACGCGGAATGCGCGCGCGACGTCCGCGCTTCTGGGCTCCTCCATCCGAAGGATCGGCGCGAGGAGCGAGCTCAGTCGTGCGAAAACGCCGCTCACGAAATTCGCCTCCCACTCGTCCCACTTCCTCTCATCGGCGAGCTCGCGCGCGACGTCGAGCTTCGCGATCCGATCCTCGACGCCGCCGTAGGTTCGCTGGATCGCGTTCCAACGCCGCCAGGCCTCGACGCCCTGCAGATTCTCGGCGGCGGCGATGTCCTCGGCCATCACCTTCGCGCGCAGCCCTTCGTTCCCGGCGAGGACTTCGAACCAGCCGAGGGCTTCGCGCGCAAGCGGCGGTGGGATCCAGCGATGGTCACCGTCGAACGACTGGAAGCGATGCGGCACCACGCCGTCGAGCGCGGCGTCGATCTCGCGCATTTCGCGATTGTTGAAATCGCGGCTGCCGGCGAAGCCGTAGTGCGCGAAGTTGAACTTTGCCGGCGGCGAGGAGCTCTCCGACCTTCCGCCCACGCCGATCACGCCGGCGAGGCTTCGACTGTGGATGCCGACGCGCCAAGCAAGGATCGCCGTGCCGGAGAAACCCGCCGCGTAGAGACGCTTCGGATCGAGCGCGTACAGCCGGGTCTCAGCCAGTAATGCGCGCACGGCGTCACCGTTCGGCGCGACAGGGTCGTCGCTGCGGGTCTGGTTCGAGCTGAGCAGGATCCAGCCGTACTCCTCGGCGGCCTCCCGAAAGATCTCGGCCGCGAGCGAGGCCCGGCCCCGAGGGTCGAAGATCAGCAGAAGAGGATGTTGTTTCGCCGCGTCGTAGGTCGTGGGCAAATAGAGCGTGTAGGTCTGCGTGGCGTCCGCGCGCGTGACGACGTTCTCGACGAGCTTGCCCTTCTCGGCACCGAGGGCGCTGACGGCAAGGGCAGCGGCAAGGGCAAGGGCGAGCCGACGCATGATCTCACTTTACTGCCGACCCTCCGCCCTCACGGGCAACAAAAGGTGAATGATTTGGTTCTGCGGTGTGGCCTCCACCAGAAGCGCACCCTCGATCATCCGCACGAGGGAGAGTTTGGTGACCCCGAGAGGATTCGAACCTCCGACAAACGGTTTAGGAAACCGCTGCTCTATCCGTGCTGAGCTACGGGGTCACTCGCGCGCGACAACGGCTTCCTCACTCTACTTCTTCCGCGTCGCCGTGAACAAGCCGTTGGGTTGACTGAGCTCGATCGTGTCGCCGGCAAGGCGCGCGCGGAACCCGCTCAACCCCGCGAGGATTCTATGTCGCGGGGGCACTGGGGTTGCAGTGAATGGATCTCGAAAAGGAGACCCAATGCACAACAAGAACAACCGCACCGACGCAGAAGAGGCCGCCGCGAACAAGACCGGTGGCATGTTCAACCAGGTCAAGGGACGTATGAAGCAGGCCGTGGGCGACCTCACCGGCGACCGCTCGATGCATGCGAGCGGGACGAAGGACAAGCTCAAGGGCAAGGTGCAGGAGACGTACGGCGACGTGAAGGAGAAGGAGGCGCGCCTGAAGCGCGATCTCAACGACCTCGACGACGAGCGCGTCTAAACCCCAGGGCGCAGGGGGCAGAGGGCAGGGCGCAGTGGAGAAACCACGAACGTTTCCCGCGCCCTGGGCTCTGTCCCTCTGCGCCCGGCCGCATCTGAACCGTGGTGCTGGGTGCTGAGTCGCTGAGTCACACCCACCCCGGCACTCAGCACTCAGCACCCAGCACTCAGCACTCGTCACCCCCTCGTGCTACATTCCGCGCCGTGCAAATCTGGACGGCGTTTTGGCAGGCCGGGTGGGTGGGCAAGACCGTCCTGGCCATCCTTCTCATCTTCTCCATCATTTCGTGGGCGGTCATGATCGCGGTGTGGCAGCGGTTCCGCCGCTCGCAGCGCGCGTCGCGCCGCTTCGTCGGCGTGTTCCGCAAAGCGAAGCGGCTCGCGGACGTGCAGTCCGCCCTCGGTCCCCTCGCGCACGCCGCCGTGGTCGGCCTCTTCCGCGCCGGCTACGCGGAGATCGAGGCACAGATCGCGCACTCCGAGGGCGGGCGACAAACGGTGAAGTCGCTCGACAGCGTGGAGCGCTCGCTGATTCGCGCCACCCGCATCGAGTCGGCGCGCCTCTCGCGGTTCCTACCGTTCCTCGCGACGACCGCCGCGGCCACACCGTTCATCGGCCTGTTCGGCACGGTATGGGGAATCATGGAAGCCTTCGGCACCATCGGCGCGACGGGATCGACCTCGATCACCGCCGTCGCACCCGGCATCAGCGAGGCGCTGATCAACACCGCAGCCGGACTCTTCGCCGCCATTCCCGCCCTCCTCGCCTACAACCACTTCGTGCAGCGTCTGCGCGGAGCGAAAGGCGAGATGGAGGACTTCACGCTGGAGTTCATGAATCTGACGGAGAGGAACTTCACGTAGTGCTGGGTGCTGGGTGCTGAGTGCTGGGTCCCTTCCGCCCACTCAGCACCCAGTACCCAGCACTCGCACTCGTTACCCAAAGCGCAGCTCGCGCGTCTAACGACAGGCATGGCTCTACGACTGGGCGAATCCGACGAGATGACCGACATGGCGGAGATCAACGTCACTCCGCTCGTCGACGTCATGCTCGTGCTGCTGATCATCTTCATGATCACGGCGCCGATGTTGACGCAGGGACTGGATGTGGCGTTGCCGGAAGCGGAGGGAAAGAGCTTCGAGCTCGCCACGAATCAGCCGGCGAAGGTCACGGTCACCTCGGCCGGCGCCGTGTATGTCGACGGCACGCCCGTCGGGTCGGATGACCTCGATCTGTCGCTCGGGCCGATGCTGCGCACGCGGCGCATCAAACGCGCGCTGCTCGAAGCGGATGAGGCCGTGCCCTACGGGCGCGTGGTCGCGGTGCTCGATGTGATGAACAGGGCGGGTGTGGAGCAACTGGGGATGATCACGCGTCCGGGAGAAGAGAATGCGCGACCGCGTCGCTGAGGTCCTGGCCCAGCGCGCGACCCTCGACCACGGTGCCGGCATCGGCGTCGTCTTCTCGATCCTCCTGCACGCCGCAATCACGGGAGCCGCCGTGTACGCGGCGTTCTACAGCCCGCCCCCCAAGACCGCCAGGATGGTCAGCATCCAGTTCGCGAACATGCCTGCGTCGACGCCGGCCCCCGCGAGACCGGCGGCCCCGGCGGAGGCGCGTCCTGCGGCTCCGAAGATCGATGAGCCGAAAATCGTAGAGCCGAAAATCGTAGAGCCGAAGCCCGTCGTCGAGAAGAAACCCGAGACGCAAAAACAACCGGAGAGAAACACCGTCCCCCTCTCCCCCTTCGGCAAGTCCACGAAGAAGGGCAGCGAGACCCCTGCGCCTGAGAAACCGCAAGCGGCTCCCCCGCCAACCGTCAACCGCCAACCGTCAACCGGAACAGCCGACATCGCCATCGGCGGTTCCGGGGTCACCGGGATCGAAGGGGGCGATTTCCCGCATTCGCTCTACCTGCAGGGCATGCACCGCAGGATCGGCGGAAACTGGTTCCGCCCGACCGTCACGCCCGGCACGAGCGTGGTCATCTATTTCCGCATCCTGAGAGACGGCACGATCACTGAAGCACGAGTGGAGACGCCGAGCGGCAACGGCACCTTCGACCGCGCCGCGCTCAGTGCCGTACGCAGCTCGTCGCCGCTGAATCCATTGCCGTTCGCCTATTCGGGAACCTACCTGGGAGTCTATTTAACGTTCCGATGAGAAAAGACACGATGAAGTTGCCCGTTGCCCGTTGCCCGTTGCCCGCGAAGTTCCGATCAGGCCGAACAGTCCTGACAACGGGTCACGCGTCACGGGTCACGTTGCCCGTTGCCCGTTGCCCGTTGCCCGTGAAGTTCCGATCAGGCCGAACAGTCCTGGCAACGGGTCACGAGTCACGGGTCACGTTTCTCGCGATGCTCGTCGCGATGCTCGTCGCCATCCCTCTCGTGATCCCTGCGTCCGCCCAGACCACGATCACCGACACCATGGGCGCGGGCGAAGCCGCGGCCGTCGTGCGGATCGCCGTGCCGTTTCCCGGGTTGCATCCTGTCGGTGCCGCCTCACCGGAGCCGGTAAACAGTGCAGAGGTGCGCCAGTTGTTCTTCGGCTCGCTGACCCGCGACATCGCCTATTCCGGCATCATGGCCATCGCGCCGGTACCGCCGAGCGTGCCCATCAGCTCCGAGCTTCTCAGGCAGATCGACGCGCAGCTGCACCTTCAGCTCAACGTGTGGACCGAGGGGACGGAGTACGTGGTGGAGGCGCGCCTCGTCGATCAGAGCGGCTCCGCGCAGTTGAAGAAGCGGTATCGGGCGCCCGCGGCCGCGCTCTCCCGTACGGCGCACATGCTGGCCAACGAGATCGTACGCACGCTCAACGGGCGCCCCGGCGTGTTCCTCTCCCAGATCGCCTTCGCCTCGAATCGGACCGGCAACTGGGAGATCTGGCTGATGGACTGGGACGGCGCGAATCAGCGCAAGATCACGAACCACGGCGCGCTCTCCATTCTCCCGAGCTGGGCGCCCGACAACGAGCGGATGGTCTACACCTCCTTCGCTCGCGGCACGAGCGACATGTACATCATCAATCGACGCGGCGGCGGACGGACGCGCATCGACAGCGGGCTCGCGCTCAACACCTCCGCAACGTTCTCGCCGGTGGGCAACGACATCGCGTTCGTCGGCTCGGTCGCGGGCAACCCCGACATCTACCTGATCAAGGACGACGGCTCGAACGTGCGCCGCCTCACCTCCAGCGGCTCGATCGAGTCGACTCCGGAATGGAGCCCGAACGGCCGCCAGATCTCGTTCACCTCGGGGCGCAGCGGCTCGCCGCAGATCTACGTCATGGACGCCGAGGGGACGAACGTGCGTCGCATTTCGTACGAGGGGACGTGGAACGACGACGCCACCTGGTCGCCCGACGGCGAGAAGCTCGCATACACCTCGCGCGTCAACGGACGGTTTCAGATCCGCATCGCGAACCTCGCCACCGGAGACAGCCGCATCATCGCCGGCGAGGGATCGAACGAACAGCCGACGTGGTCACCGGACGGACAGTGGATCGCCTTTCAATCGAATCGCAGTGGCCGGTGGCAGGTCTACCGGATCCGCGTCGACGGGACAGACCTGCTGCCCCTGACCTCGGAAGGACAGAACAAGGAACCGGATTGGTCGAAGAAGCCCGAGTGACAGAGAGTGCTGGGTGCTGGGTGCTGAGTGCTGAGTCGGGCGGTGGGACTCAGCACTCAGCACTCAGCACCCAGCACTGGTTTATCATCCGCAAAAGGGAGTGAAAGCAATCATGAAGAAGATGTCGAAGGTGATCCTGACGAGCATCGCCGTACTCGCGATTCTGTGGCTGCCGGCGTGCAAGACGAACCGCAAGAAGGTCGAGCCGGTGACGGCGCCTCCCGTCGCGGAGACGACGGCGCCGGACGTGGCGATCCCGGAGCGCACGGACACCGAGGTGGCGCCGCCCGAGGACTTCGTCCAGGAGCCAGCCGTCGTGACGGAAGTGATGCCGACGGAGATCGAAGCCCTCAATCGCTACGTGCGGGAGAAGGGCTACGTCCGCGACGCGTTCTTCAACTATGACGAGGCCACGCTCGACGGCTCGGCGCAGGACGCGCTCCAGAGCTCGGCCACGTGGCTCAGGCATGAGGGCGCCGCGTACAACCTCCTCATCGAAGGGCACTGCGACGAGCGCGGCACCGAGCAGTACAACCTCGCTCTCGGCGACCGCCGCGCGAACACCGCCAAGGACTACCTGGTCACGCTCGGCATCAACGCGGGCCGCATCCGCACGGTCAGCTACGGAGAGGAGCGCCCCTTCGACGATGGACACCACGACGCCGCGTGGGCGAAGAATCGCCGCGCGCACATCGTGCTCGTGAGATGACGATGAAAACCCTCCGACTTTTCGCGCTGGCCGCGGTCTTCACCGCGGCCGGCTGCGTTTCCACCACTGATTTCGAGCGCGCCCAGGACCAGATCGCGGAGCTCCAGGAAGAGCTGGCGAACGTCAGGCGTACGACCGCGGGCAAGGAAGAAGTGCAGGGCGTGAACGTCCGCATCGCCGAGCAGACCGAGACCCTGCTCCGCTCGAACGCGACCCTCGTGGCGAAGGTGGCCGAGCTCGAGGACCGCATGCAGAACGCGCAGGGCGCGAACGAGACCACGGGCCATCGCCTGGGCCAGCTCGCCCAGCAGCTCACCCAGACCCAGCGCGAGTTGGAGAACATCCGGGCCCTGATCGCGGCCATGCAGCCGCTCTCGTCCGACCCGTCCACCGGCGCACCGTCCTCGGGCGAGATGACCGTCCCGGCATCATCGGGCTCCTCGGCCGGCGATCCCATCGAGACCTACCAGGCGGCCCTCCGCGACTACCAGCGCGCCAACTACGACCTGGCCATCGAGGGCTTCCGCGACTTCATCGAAGCCAACCCCCGAGCCGACCTGGCGGACAACGCCGCCTACTGGATCGGGGAGAGTCTTTTCTCGCAGAAGAAATATCGCGAGGCCATCCAACAGTTTGACAGCGTCGTCAACATTTACCCGAGGTCCGACAAGGTTCCGGGTGCGCTGCTGAAGAAGGGCTACGCCTACATCAACGTCGGCGAGAGAGCACAGGGAGTTGTGCAGCTCCAATACGTGTTGCACGAGCACCCGAGCTCACAGGAAGCGTCGCTGGCCCGGCAGAAACTCCGGCAACTCGGAATCGAAACCAGATAGACTACGATACATCAACAACTTAGGAGCAGAAACGCATGGCGAACATTGCCTCGGCCGAAAAACAGAGACGGCAGGCCGAAAAGAGAAAAGCGCGCAACCGCGCGGGCAAGTCGGCTCTCCGGTCGTCCCTGAAGAAGGCGCGAACGGACATCCAGGGTGGTGACGCTGACAAGGAAACGCTCGCGACCACATATTCGGCGATCGACAAGGCAGCCAAGCGCGGCCTGATCAAAGAGAACACCGCCAACCGCTACAAGTCCCGCCTCGCCGGCGCGTCCAAGCGCTCGGCCGCGAAGTGAGCGACCTCGTGTAGGGGCCGGGCTTCAGGCCCGGCCTGCGGAGCCTGCTCTCTCCTCGCTGGACCAGGTGCCGAGCCGCTGGACAGACCTCAGTCGGCTCGTTAGACCTCGCCCTGAGGTCACTCTCCGAGATGTCGAGCGCGATACGCGTGTCAGGAACGCAGCGGCCGTCATGCGCCGGATCGCTCGCGGTGAACGCGCGGATCTCGCCTGCTGTCGAGAACCGCGAGGATGACTACGCGGGAGCCCTCGATGACGAAGTAGACGAGGTAAGGAAATCGACGCAACACCGCGCGATGAACGTCACCATGGACGCGAGGGTAGATCCTTGGGCTGTCGACGAGACGTTCGAAAAGGTCGGAGACTACGCCGCGGAACTCGGCGCCAAGACCAGACTGCTGTCCGTTGTACCAGTCCTCTGCCTCTTCGAGGTCACGTTCAGCGAGCCGTCGAACGATGATCTGGTACTTCACCGCTTGCGAAGTCGGGCCGCTACCTCACTCCACGGTGATTCGGCTCCGGGGTTCTTCTGCCGATCTTCCAAACGACGAGTGAGCTCTTGGCGATGCGAGTCCGATACCGGGAAGGCGGAGGTGTTGGCGTCCTCCGCGACGGTGTCCCAGATCGCGGAAACGAGCTCGATCCTCTCGTCTACGCTGAGTCGTCTTGCCTCAGCGAGAAGCGCCGTATTCATCGTGACATCGTACCTCGGGTGGCCTGAGGCGCATAATGTCTCCAGGTGAGCGGTTTCGGCCCACGCGGAGGAGGTGCGAGCAAGCGTATCAGACGCTGGGCCGAAGTCCGCTCCACCGCCGAGTTACAGTAGTTAGGCCCCTTGCTCCAGAATCGCAAGAACTCGCTGATCGATTGATGCGGCCGATTCCAGGAGACGCGTGGCGTGGTCCACAAGAGCACGATCTCGAGCCAGCTCCGGCTCGATCCCAGTCACGAACTTTCCGCCGTGGAACAAGTTGTTGCGGACATCCTTGACCACACGAAACAGGTAACCCGCATTGGTCTCGTTTTGGCGGCGGGGATTGTCGCGCCATTCAACAGTTCCGTTGTTGAGTACCTGCTTCCTGGGTGGAGATGCCAACAAGAATGTGCGCGCGGCGACGAAGTTGCCGTCGGCAAGCGCGCCGACCGCGCCTTCATTGTCCCTCGCAAATCGGTCCCAGTCGGGCATGGCGAACTGGCCGTTCGTTCGCGCGTATCCTGTGCTTTTGAGTGCGCATTCCCACCTTGCGAAGAGCGCCAAGAAACCGAACAAACGCTCGCGGTCTTCTTCGGAGAACGATTCGACGTAGTGCAGCATCAGGTCTCGCTTCTCGCTCGGGGCCTAACGTTCCCAGGTGAGGGCTTCGGCCCACGAGATGAACGTGAGAGTAAGCCTATCAGATGGCGGGCCGAAGTCCGCTCCACCGCAAAGTTGGGCGGCTCGTGCGATTGGCACGTCTCGAAGAGTCCACAACGTGATGAACTCAACCTCATCGGAATAGGGAGGTGGCTCGGAACGCCGATAAACACCATAGCGTCGACGGCGACCGCCGACGAGACCCTCCGAAAGGCGAGATAGATCGGCGATGAGACAGTCCTCACGAACATCCGGCGCGGGCCACGACACTATCTGACGACCGACGTGAAGACGTCGCTTCTTTAGCCATTCGAAACATGTGACAGCTTGTCAGACGCCCAACGGTCCCGCGCTCAGCCGCACGGCCCGCATGCGCAACTCTACCAAGTTGCGACACTGGTGGCGCGGGTCGTGTCGGCTGCAGCGCGAGAGTTGGACGGCGGTGACCACCCAGATACGTGCTACTACGGCTCGATCAGTCCAAGATTGCTCGTGACGAACAGCGCGGGCGGGCACGAATCCGTCGATTCTAAGTTGTCGAGGCGCGATCGTACTATTCGGCGGCGGTCGGTGGCCGGTGTGTGGGAGCCAACGCCCAGCCGTTGCGGCCCTTGCCTCGTTGGTATGTGAAGCCCAACAATTTAAGAAGTGGCAGCAGCTTTTCGCGTTCTATTCCAGTAGCCTCGGCGATAGCGTCCGAGGTGCCGATAGAGTGATACTCGAAGAAGTCCTTGATGCGATCAAGGTCGCTGACCATACCGCGCCAGACCTCCGCACGAGCCGGATCGCGATCTTGGAATCGAGCAGCAATTGCGTGTGCCAGGTGCTTGATCACATCGTAGGCAGCGTTACCAACCACGCCTGCCGTTACAGCACCGGCGACGTACGCCACTGCCGGAAGGGCTGCGATGCTATCTACGAGTTCTCGAACTAGCGCATAGTCGAACTCGTGACGATCCGGGGAGAAGTGGCTCTCGTAGAGTTCGGTGATCACTGCCTCACGAAACTCGCGCTGGTGAATCAGTTCGCTATAGTTATCGGCAATGACGGGTCGATAGGCGTAGCCGCGTTCGATGACGGCGGAGATTATCGCGCTCGCTCGCGCGATTGCGCTCTCAACAATCTCGTCGGTGGTCCGGTTGGGAAGTGCACGATGCTTCGTTTCAGTCACAAGTGATTCTCCGGCTATCGAAAGTACGTCGTTGCTAATCAAACCCAACTGAAGACACTTTTGGTACCATCGAAAGTCTCGCCTGCGCGCAGCGGCGTCGCGTCTAAGGAATTGGCGGATCTCGCTGTACGTCACGCCGTTGGCATCAAACCATTTCCACGAGTATTCGCGAGATCGAACGAAGTGTACGAGCGTAGCTAGATCATCCGGATTGATCTCCGCATCGTTGATCCAGAGAACCCAGCGGATCACGCCCCCGGAACCCGGCGATAGCGATGCGCCACGCGGATTCGTTCGGTCCAACTTCCACGGACGGAGACCGTCGGCGAGAGTGACTTGCAAAACAATTTTGATGTTCGCTAGATCGATCCAGAACGGAACCAAGCGATTTATTCCAAAGTACTCGAATCCTACGATCTGCGAGTCCTCGTCTCGAGTGAGCAGGGGATCCCACAGCGGCCTGAAATATGTCGGATGCTCGCCAATTCCAGCGCGTTGGCGAAGGACGCGCGTAACACCATCGATCAGGCAGCTCAGCGCCATGCAGATGGTATCGCCTCTCGTATGGTCAAGCTCGCGAAGATGCGTCCATAGCTCCGCGATATCGTCCGTGACGGCAAGTGTGTCTGATATATCCACGCGCTTGCTGTACGATGAAAGACCGAACCCCTCCACGTCGTGATGCATAAACGCGTCGCGGAAGCGCCAGCACTTGAGAAGTACGTCATCATCCTCCGAGCCAACGCGCAATATGTTCTCGACGAGTCCAGCAACGGCCGGTGCCAGCTCATCCTCCCACCACCCTTTGGCGTCGATGGCCAGCGTACCGAGAAAAACTCGGCCTGAGGAACCATCGATTGCGATCGGGTCACCGGCGTGGATAACGTGGCCGCCAACGATCGCGCGGTCGTTGTGGGGGTCGAACTTAATCGATTCAGCGCCCACCACACAGGGCCGGCGTCGACCGCGAGCTGCAAAGGCAGCGTGACTCGTGAAACCACCTCGAGTCGTCAGCAGCCCGCTCACGACTCCGACCACATCGAGGACGTCGGGGGTGAGCTCGGCGATAACGAGAATGACCTTCTCGCCGGCCGCGGTATACTGCAAGGCAGAGGTGCCGCTAAAAGCGGCAACGCCAGTTGCCGCGCCGGCCGATGCAGGTAGACCACGTGCGATCTCCGTCAGGCCATCGAAAGAGACGATGCGCGGCGCTAGGGCGTGTTCGACAAAGTCCGCTGGGATTTGGTGGATCGCTTCATCGAGCGAGATCTCGCCGGTTGCTAGCCGTTCAAGCGCGGCCCTGGCGTGTGCCCCAGCCGTCATTCGCGCAGGACGAACCTGCAGAACGTATAATCGACCGTTCTCAACTACGAACTCTATCTCGCATGGCTGGTTGTAGACCGCTTCAAGATTTCGCCGCAGTTGTTCTAGTTGGGCATGAATCGCGGGATACCGCGTTTCGAGCGACTGCATGGGTCTAGGCGATCTCGGGGTACCAGTGACGCGATCGGTAACACGTGTATGCAGCCTCGACTTGTAGACGCGGAAGTTGAAATGCCGCACCTTGACAGAAGTCGCTTCTTTGCACCAGAGAATTGAAGGCAGCCTTCTCGTCGGTGCCGGATTTTGCATACAAGAGATGATCGGCGCAAAGTTGAATAAAGAAAGAAAAGAAGTCCATTTGCGCCGTGGG
Source organism: uncultured Thermoanaerobaculia bacterium (assembly GCA_964558905.1). Lineage (GTDB taxonomy): Bacteria > Acidobacteriota > Thermoanaerobaculia > Gp7-AA8 > Gp7-AA8 > QHVT01. Next base: position 18,613 of record CAZLGP010000074.1, read on the forward strand.
CACACGGACAGTTCGGAGAACTCCGCCAACGGAATCCACCACCTCACGATCGACGCTAAATTGCTGCTTTACCGGCTCTGCGAGTTCGAGATAGCTACGCATCTGTCCGTGAAAGACGGCGTGCCCAAGCTCGTTCAACGAAAAGTCGTAATGTGCGCCGTAGACATGCTGAAGCGCGGTTGGGGTCCGACGGAAGTATGCAACCTTGGTCGCGAAGTCATGCGTTGCAAGTATCTTGTGATCGTTATAAGCCTTGCGATCAAATGAAAGTCGGCCTTCGACGACGACGAATAGGTCGATGCTTAGATGGTCGGCACGCTCAGGTACATTGAAGACGATCGGCGATAATGTGAAGTTGACGGCGCCCGCGTTTGGCGACGGCGCCGGCACGAACACTCGCTGTGCATCACGCGGCTTGACCTCCGCGGCGGACCGCAAGCGCTCAAGTTGAAGCCTGAAGTGGTCCCACTGCGTAACGAGACGCTTGAGCATTCCGCTGCTATCGCGATCAACCATTATTTCTTATCCGGCCGGCGACTTACAGTCCGAAGAGAGGCGCCCATTCTTCGAAAAACTCCCTCTCGATGCGGCATAGCTTCGCGCCCTGCGGCAACCAACTGTTTGAACCGACAGAGCAGTCGGGCCGCTCACAGACGGTCTGATCGGTAAACGGGCACAAGAAGCCGCCGTTCCTACCAAAGCAACGTTTGGGACACTGATGGCGGGATAGTTCGCGCTTGAGAGCGCTCTCCAACACCGCTCGGTGAAACTCGCCAGACGTCTCGTAATCTTGGCGCTGTGGCAAGGACTCGGCAAGCTTTTCAATCACGGCGTCAACGCCAGTTAGCGCGAAATACTGCCCTAAGTCACTGAACGGACCGGAGTAGCGTGCGGAATCAAAGAGGGCAACAACTTCCGGCGCGTCGGCCTCATCGCTAGCGACGTATGCCTTAAGTGCGCGCAACGAAAGAATCGGACCCGGAAAGCGAAGCACGTTCAGGAGAAGGTGACCGGCGACATAGGTCAAAAGCGATCGTTTCTCTTTAGCAGATGGGTCGTCATGATGTTCCACTCTCTGCATGAGCGCACCGCTTGCGGGACCAAGTCGAATCGCGTACAGGCCGATCTGGCTCTCGAGATCAGGTTGATTGAGAAGGGCTGCCAGGACAGCCGACGGACTTCGCTTCACGGATAACTCGTCGTTCGCCGCGAGCGCGTCGCCTATATCGCGAAAGCCCTTGAAAATCGCGGCAACGTAGGTCGCGGCGGCTTGCGGATCAGACGGCACGCGCAATTCAAAGAGCTCTGGCGCTTTGGGCAACGAGGTCAGGTTACGCGAGTAGTCACCTACTGGAATCGTGAGCTGCTGGCACCACGCAACGATACTCGCTCCGAAGAGGCCTAGCTGCCCTTGCGATGTCAGATCGGAGTCCGTTACAACGAGCGTGGTGTCGTCGTTCACTTTAGCCAGAAAAGCTCGGTGAGGGTCGTCGTCATCCTGCGTAGGAACCCACGTGCGGATCTCTACCGCGTCGGCGGGCAGTATCGTCAAAAGAGCCGTCGTGAGCTCGTCGACAGCTTCCTGTTTGTCATCGATGAGCAAGATCGATCGCATGGCTATTGCTCCGCTAGCGGAAACCTGATGTGAAAACATGTCGAAAAGCCGGGCGGCGGTTCGGTGAGCTCGACCTTGCCGCCAAAACTTTCGGTGCCGCGCTTCACGAGTGCCAGGCCGAGACCCATGCCCGAGCCGAGAGGATCGCGATTCGAGGTCGCGGACGTTGTGGTGAATAGAGGATCAAAAATGCGGTTACGTAGGGTGTCAGGTATTCCAACGCCGGTATCCGAAACCTCTAGGTGGTGCCACCCCCGCTCGTTCCAAGCGCGAAAGGCGATCCGCCGATCGCCACGGCCGGCTTTGGCCGTGATCGCCTTGAGCGCGTTCGTGTAGAGATTCAGCGTAATTCCACTATAAAGCGATAGCGGTACTAGCGGGGCCATGAGATCTGCTTCGACTTCTATGTCAATATCGATACCGCGGTCGCTCGCATACTTACCAAATACACGCGTGACTTGCAGAATTCTCGGGCGCGCCGTGTACGGGCGCGATGGCCGTGCGCCGGCGCCGTGAATGTAGGCTTGAGCATAGGCGGCGAACTCGCGCAAAGTAGAGACGTGCTGGCCAATCTGTGTCGCGGACTCAGCAAAGGCGGGATCCTTTTTAGCCAAGTCGAGGAGCCGACGTTGACTCTTGTCAAGTTCAGCGAGTGCGGCACCAAACTCGTGCGTCATGAAACCAGCAACGATTCCGAGAAGGCTCATCACCTCGAGCGTCGCTTCACGTTCGCGTGTCTGTTCCTCATGCTTTTCGGCCAGCGCCTGAGCGTCTGCGAGTTGCCTGACGATGCGGTTCTTGTCCGCTGGTTTAATGTCGGGGTTCGCCTCGATTTCACGAATAGCGGCTCGGGTCTCGGACCGCAGTCGACGAAGCGCAAGAGCTCGCTCCTCGCGCTCGAGCTCCAATTGCAACTCGCGATCGGAGTACGCGATTGCCTCAACCGCACCGCGGATGACATCGCGGAGTTGGCGGTAGGCAGCGTTATCAATGAAGCCCTCACGATCTGCAGCGGCGACCAGTCCAGAATCACCCTCACGATCATGGAGCGATTTCTGACCTACAACTTGAACCACACCGACGAGCTGCTTCGGGTAGGGCAGCCGTAGCATGTAATTCAATTTGGTGGAAGCCTTCGTCGGCTCGTCCATCGGAAAGTGCTTCCTCGCGAGCGAAGAGCTTGGGTCACGCTCGCGACGGGCTGTGTCAGCGGCGAGCGAAAGCCAATCGTCGCTCTCAGTGCCATAGGGCAAAACCCGAAAGGCACGGTCAAACACTGCTACACCACCATGCTCTTTTAGCCACGCACCAGCACGGCGGCCGTCAATCGGAAGATCGGCGAATGTACCTTTTCGTTGGGGAAAGAAACGAATATCAGCGTACACGGGACCGACGCTATTGGGCAGTCGATCGTTGACCCTATACGTAGGGGTCTTGGCACCGCGCCGAAAGATGCTAACGTTTAGCCGGTCGTTGTTGATCGTGACTACGGCACGGAGGACGGCGTTGTTCAAGATCGCACGCGCCACGTCGGGATCCTCAGAAGAATCCGGCGGCGGATGAATGTTGAGCGAGAATCCCGGATCTGGTTGATTCTTTGGCTTGTGACCGCGTTTTGTGATCGGCGCGAGCGGTGCATCTTTGAGGAGCGTACGGTAAGGCGAAACGACGGAGATCGTTGCTGTTCGAACGCCATCTAAATTGATCTTAGAGAGTGCTGGCGCTCGTAGGACAGTAATGCGAAGGGACGTTCCGACCTTATCGCGGGGCGTGGCGCGTCGAAGCACATATGGAACCGCGACCTTGCCGAGGTCCTCTGTGTTGTCAAACTTGGGCCAGTCGAAAGTCGCTGTTAGCGCAGTGCGCATCTTTCGACGAGGATCGTAGGCAACCGTGTGGAGCTTGAGCTTGGTGCCTAGAAAACGTACAGCGAATCGGCCAATGCCTTTCTCGCCGGTGATTACGCGACCGTACAGACTACTTCCTTGTTCCGCAGCCTTAGCGCTCGTCCCGATCCTCATCCATCCGTTCTTGAACTCGTTGTAGGTCATACCATGACCGTCGTCAACGACGGTGATATGGTCCGGTGGTTGAAAGAAAACATCGCATGTCTTCGAGTCGGCATCGTACGCGTTCTTGATTAATTCGACGAGTGCAACCTCCGGCTGCTTAACGAGTCGTTCGCCGAGTTCGCGGAGTATGCGACCCTCAACGCTGAAGGTAAGCGTTCCTTCATCTAGAACTTCGTCGGCAACAGCCGCTATCGTCATGTTGCAGCCCTTCGTGCTGCGCGATTGAGAAATCGAGCTACAACGGTGTGAAGCTGCCTAGGCTCAACTTTGCGGAGGCCGTTCGAGTGAGAAACGACGCGGCCGGCGAGATCGAGTGCGCGCAAGTGCTTAACGAATTGTTTTGCTCCGGCTGCACTGAGCCCGTAGACGCCGAAGACTGCACCAACTGCAACTGCATTCATGGCGTTCGCGACTGCTTTGGGATGTGCGCCACGAAAGCCGGAAGCGACGATAACGGACGGCGGCTGAGGCATTGAAAACTTCCACCACTCATCACGGAGAAGACACGTCGCGGTAGCCCGCTGCGACGCGGGAACACCCTTTAGGTAGGAAGATAGGCGAGCAGAAGCCGGAGTATCTGTGCGGATCAGCCAGCACTTCATCCCTTTATCACGGAAGCGGACACGAAAGAGAGCTTCGGTCAACGTCAACGCGTCAGATGGAACAGATCGTAGCGAAGTGACACAAGGAACAACATCGATTCCAATCTGAAGTCCGAAGCGTGCACGCTGTCCTTCAGTTAGTGTGAGAACTTGCTGAGTCCCGGGGCTGAGGCCTCTTCGCACAAACGCGCGCTGAGGATTTATTTCTCGTTTGGCATACGTGAGTACGCCTGCTTTGCTGCCGGTTGGAGACGGGAGTGTGCGGTAAGTCCCGTCGTGATTCTCCTCGAAGTACTCCCACTTCGCGGAAGCGTCGCGCTTGTCGATGATCGTTATGGACGACGTGGTGAGAACTCCCTGAAAGGTCTCATCTCGCAAGCGATAGGTTGCGACGTTCCAGCGATTTGTCTTGACATAGTTGCGCAATGCGCGCGCGGACGGCCGCGAAACCCACTCGAATGGGATGACGAGTGCAACGAGGCCGTCGCTCTTGGTACTCGCGAGCGCGAGGAGAGCGAAATACTGCCAGGCATTGGCGAGGCCGGAGACTCGGATACCCGTTCTGTCGTGAATGACGGCGGCGGCGCGCTGTCTCCAACCTTCGGGTAAGTCCTGATTTCGGACGTACGGAGGATTACCGAGACAAACGTCGGCATCGTCGATGATATCGGCAAAGGCGCATCGATTGACCAACGATGCGTGTCGCGGTAGTTTGGGACGTTTGGTGCGATCGAGATCGATCTCGTAGCCGACATACGATTCATACTTCCCTACCGTGGCAAAGCGGCCATCACCCGCTCCGAAATCGACAACTTTGATGACACGACTGCGACGTTCGCTGATGTGCCGCCAGACAGCCGTAACAACGTCGGGAGGGGTGTCCACTTGGCAGCGATCGAGGTACAGCGTGACCGCCTCATACGGTCCCCACTCTTCGGTCAATGCTCTCAAAACGCTACTCACTGCTTTCGACACTCCTTGGGGTACTCGGTTTTCTGCGACGCTGTGCGTCCACGCGAATCCCCGCAGGCATTCCGCGACGCGAGGGGCCGACGACAATGTCGACGTGTTGATCCAGCGCAGCAAGCGCCTGCAGAAGACGTTCGAGGGATATGCCGGAGAGCTTTAGATTCCGAATGGCGGAGATCTTGGGCTGTGGCATACCTAGCACTTCGCCAGCTTGGGCTTGGCTCAGGCGTCGCGCGTCGATAAGCTGATTCAGCTTCGAAGCTACAGCGGTTCTGACGGAGCGACCTTGGGCAGCCTTGTTGGCGCCGGAGGTGTCTAGTTTTCCGGTACGCGGTGCCCGCTGTGCGGTCATCAGTGTCTTCCCCCGCTCGGTGGTGCTCAGGTCGTGGAGACAATGATATCCATTCAGGTATAGGTCACCAAGCGGCAATGTGAAGGAGACCGTCGCTGGAAGCCAAGCGTAGTTCGCTGAACCCCGCGGGGCGCCGACGCGGCGCTTGCCCGCATGGTCCGCAGCCGGTCAGCCGGGATCAGGGCGCGCCTCGCGTCACCGTGTTCTGCCGGTTCAGCACGTGCGTGTGAATCATCGTCGTCGCGACGTCCGCGTGCCCCATCAGTTTCTGAACTGTCCGGATGTCGTACGTGCTCGTACAGCAACAGAATCGCGCTCAGCGCCTGACTCTGCGTCGAAGCCGCCACGTGCCCCTCGACGGCGAGGGTGTGTCGGAAACGTGTTGATCCCGGCTACCCTCTTCCGCCCCTCCGGCGCGGCCTGGACTTCCAGCCCGGCCTGCCTGCCCTACATCGGCATCTCTCCCCGCTGCAGCCGATCCAGCAACTGCGACGCATCGAACACCCGATCCCCCTCGGGTTTTTCGCGGAAGACTGTAAACCGGATCGCTCCGCTCCGTTGCCGCGAGAACGACACCTCGGAGCGCACCGGCTGCTCGGTCGACGTCGGCGTTGCGGGCGGGGCCGCGTCGGGGCCGCTGTTCTCGCGGACGTTGATCACCGAGCCTTCATAAATGAGCTCGTGCACCCGCAGGTAGATCTGTCCGCGGTCGATCGTGGCCCGCGCGGCCTCGGTGAGCAGCGCGCGCTTCACCCCTTCCTCCGACATCGAGGTCACGGAATCGAGGTGCACCGACCAGGTGTCGCCGCCGATGGCCTCGACTCGCGTCGTGTACTTCGGCGTGTCCGTTGACGAACTGCCGCAGGCGACGATCATTGCGGCTGCGAACGCAATCACGGTTCTCATGGTTCTAGGATACCGACCATGCAGGACGATCGCGAGTTTCTCCGTCATTGGACATTCTGGACGCGGCAAGGACGCCCACGGGGCGCGCGAAGACGCGCCGTACGATTCTGGCCCAGGGCTAGCTGGCGGTCAAATGCGCCCGCGTAGCGGGCAAGAGGAAATAGTCCCCGGCTTCAGGGCCAGTTGCCCAATGCCCGCGTAGCGGGCTACAGGGAGTAGCCCCCGGCTTCAGCCGGGGGAAATGCGACCGCCTGGAGTCCAGCCCGCGTAGCGGGCGACAGGACGACTCTGTCGCCCGCTACGCGGACTGACTATAGACCGCGCCGCACCCCCGGCTGAAGCCGGGGGCAATTTCCTCTTGCCTGCTACGCGGGCGGTAGCGTCCCCGCAGACCTCGGAAGGGCCGAACTCTTGGCCGGCTGGAAGCCGGCGCTCCGCCGCGGCGCGTCAGAACCCTTCCAGGAGGTTCGTCACCAGGCCCTCGGCGAAGCGGACCGCGATCTCCTGGATGGCGCGGGTCTCCTGGTCGAAGGCGTCCGTGCTGGCGAGATTGACCTCGTAGTTTTCGGTGAACCGGTACTGGTCGTTCTTCCACAGAACCTTGTCCTCGTTGCGGTGGTCGAGGAGCTCGATCTTCGCCGTGATCGAGATCTGGTAGCGCGTGGCGCGGCCCTGTTCGAACGAGATGGGGAAGATGTTGAACGTGTCGATCGAGCCGCGCAGGATCGCGTCGGCCTGGGCGCTGCTGGTGACCAGCGTCAGCCGTCCGCGCGACACGAACTCCTCGGCAACGGCCTGCGTGACGCGCTGCTCGAGCTCCACGCGCGTGGTGCGGTTCACGAAGGCCGGAACCTCGATCGTACGGATCGAGGGATCGAGGAAGTTGGTGCGGCCGACGAGGCCGTAGCCGCATCCGCCGAGCATCAGGAGCGCGATCAGCGAAACCCGTTTCATCGTTTGTAGGTCACCCGGACGCCCATCTCCTCGATGTTCTTCTCCGACATCTTCTCGAAGCGCTCGAGGTCATACTCCCAGATCAGGGTATCGCCCTGACGGCGCGTGGCGTTGTGCGACACGATCGTGAACGGCGCGGTGATGCGGTACGTCACGCGCATCTTTCCGAACGCGTCGCGGATCATCTTCTCGGACGCAGCGTCGAGCTTCGGCGCGCCCTCGGCTTCCTTCTCCACGGCCGCGGTGGGGTTCTGGGGCTTGGTCCGGAGGGTCACCGTGTCGCCGTCCTCGATGAGCTCGATCCCTTCGAACGGCGAGTCGATGATGTTCTTCTGCGTCGGATCGTCGCCGCCCTTCGACGGCAGCTTCACGCCGACCAGGCGATTGATGCGATCGAACGCGAATTTGAAGTCGGTGGCGACGCCGAAGTCTCTCTCGGCCACCTTGAAGTCGAGCAGCTTCACCCCCTCGGGGAGCGACTCCTCGATCTCCTTGCGCGACGGCTCCTTGCCCGAGTCGCTCTTCTTCGCGTTCTTCTTGAAGTCCGCGCGCGCCTTGGCCAGTTCCTCATCGGTGATCGGTCCGGTCTTTCCCTCCATCTCCCGCGCGAACTGCGCCATGACGACGACCATCGGTTCCATGTCCACGCCGAGGTGGAAGTCGGCGGTACCGGAGAGGTCCTGCTGCAGGGAGATCGCGTGATCGATCTCGAAGCAGCCGGCGAGCAGGACGACAGAGAGGAGCGCGAGAGCTTTCTTCATGTTCACCACCAGATTGACGCGGCACAGCTTACCGCAAACGACCGCGTCGCTCAGCGGCGCCCCCGATCGCGGGCGGCGAGAGCATCCGACGTCGAGATCGGGTTGCAGCGCTCAGCCCTGTTGACCAATCGCGAGAAGGCTCGGCGCGCCTTCGGATCGTCGATGGGGCGCGTCGTCCGGCGCGCCTCCTCCCAACCCGCTCGACGAAGAAACGCGCTCCGCGTCTCGCCCGCCTTCCGCGCGGCCGCGGCGATGATCCGGAGATCGGTCTCCGGAAGAGAAATCAACACCTTGCGCATGATCCCTCACCGCACGACGAGGTTCACCAGCTTGCCCGGCACATAGATCCTCTTGACCAGCTCTTTCCCCGCGATCCAGCTCTGGACTCGCTCGTTCGCGGCCACCGCTTCAAAGACCTTCTCCTCCACCGCCGGCGCCGCGACTTCGACCTGACCGCGCAGCTTTCCGTTCACCTGCACGGCAATCGTGACGCTGTCTTCCTGCATGAGTGCGGGGTCGGCGACCGGCCAACGCGATGTCAGCACGAAGCCCTCATTGCCGAGCATCGACCACAGCTCCTCGGTCACGTGCGGCGCGAAGGGATGGAGGAGCTGGAGCAGCACCTCGTAGGGCTCGCGCGACGGCGCCTCGCCGAGGACGTTCGAGAATTCCATCAACGCCGAGACGGCGGTGTTGAACTCGAAGCGCTCGATCCGGGTCGTTACGGCGTCGATGGTCTGGTGCATTTTGCGCGTCACGTTGGCGGTTGGCGGTTGACGGTCGCCCGACTCGGACAGCGCCACGCCCATGTTCCAGACGCGGTTCAGGAACCGGTAGGCGCCGACGACACCTTCATCCGACCACGCCGCTTCCTTCTCCGGCGGCGCGATGAACAGCGTGTACACACGCTCTGTGTCCGCGCCGTAGCGGGCGATGAGCTCGTCCGGCGGCACCACGTTGAGGCGCGACTTCGACATCTTCGTGATCTCGGCCGTCAGCAGCTCGTCGCCGCGGTGCGGCTGGTCGTCGCGCCACTGCACCTCGGATGGCTGTACCCACGCGCCACGCGAGTCCTTGTAGCCCTCCTTGGTGATCATTCCCTGGTTGAAGAGGCGCGCGAACGGTTCCTCGAACGCCAGCTGCCCCATGTCGTGCAGCGTGTAGGTGATGAAGCGCGCGTAGAGCAGATGGAGGATCGCGTGCTCCACGCCGCCGATGTACTGATCGACCGGCAGCCAGCGGTTCACGAGCTCGGCGTCGAAAATCTTCTGATCGTCCCGCGGCGTGACGAAGCGGAGGAAGTACCACGACGAGTCGACGAACGTGTCCATCGTGTCGGTCTCGCGCTTCGCCGGCGCGCCGCACCGCGGACAGGCCACGTTGACGAACGCCTCGTGCTTCGCGAGCGGATTGCCCTCGCGCCCCGTGAACGGCACGTCGAGCGGCAGCGTGACCGGGAGCCGATCCTCCGGCACCGGCACGAGCCCGCACGATTCGCAGTAGATCATCGGAATGGGCGTGCCCCAGTAGCGTTGGCGGGAGATCAGCCAGTCGCGCAATCTGTAGCGAACGGTCCCCTTGCCGAGGCCTCGTTCTTCGATGATGGCGATGATGCGCTCGATGGCACTCGGGACCGGAAGACCGTCGATCGGACCGGAGTTGATGATGACCCCAGTGTCGTCCTTCACCGTGAACGCTTCATCGGCCGGCGGCTCACCCGAATTCGGCTTGATGACGACGCGGATCGGCAGCCCATACTGTTTCGCGAACTCGAAGTCGCGCTGGTCGTGCGCGGGCACGGACATGATCGCGCCCGTGCCGTACTGCGGCAGCACGAAGTTCCCGAGCCAGATGGGGATGTCCTCCCCGGTGAACGGATTGACCGCCGTCTTCCCGGTGAAGCGACCCTCCTTCCCGGCCTCCTGGCGCTCGAGCGCGGAGTGATTGCGCACGCCGGTGATCCACTGCTCGATCTCTTCCCGATCGGAATGATCGGCGATGAGTTTCGGCACGTCCGGATGCTCGGGCGCGAGGACCATGAACGTCGCGCCGAAGATCGTATCCGGGCGCGTCGTGAAGACGCGGATCGGGTGTCCGAGCGCGGGAATGGCGAAATCGACGTCCGCGCCGAGGGACCTGCCGATCCAGTTCCGCTGCATGAGCCTGACCTTCTCGGGCCAGTGCTCGAGCGTGTCGAGGCCGGCATCGAGGCGATCGGCGTAGTCGGTGATCTTGAAGAACCACTGCGAGAGCTCGCGCTGCTCGACGAGCGCGCCGCAACGCTCGCAGCGGCCGTCGACGACCTGCTCGTTCGCGAGCACCGTGTGGTCCTGGGGGCACCAGCTCACCGGCGCGGTGCCTCGATAGGCCAGGCCGCGGTGATAGAGCTGCAGGAACAGCCACTGGTTCCAGCGGTAGTACTCGGGCTCGCAGGAGGCGATCTCTTTCGACCAGTCGTAGAGAATGCCCCAGCGGCCGAACTGCTTCTTCATCCGCTCGATGTTTCCGAGGGTCCAGACCCGCGGGTGCGTTCCGCGCTTGATGGCGGCGTTCTCGGCGGGAAGCCCGAACGCGTCCCAGCCCATGGGATTGAGGGCCGCGCGCCCCTGCATGCGGAAGTAACGATAGACGGCGTCGCCGAGGATGTAGTTGCGGCCGTGCCCGACGTGGAGGTCGCCGGACGGATAGGGGAACATGTTGAGCATGTACAGCTTCTGGCCGGGCGCGGTGACGTCGATCTCCGCGACCTTCGCCTCGGCCCATCGCTGCTGCCACTTCGGCTCGATGTCGGTGGGGCGGTATTGCATAGGCGCGGGAGTATAACTTTGGAGTGCGGACGCGGAGAGGGTTGCCGTTGTCCTTCAGTCAGACATGGAGGCCAACCGGTCGTTGTCCCTTGCGGCAGTGTCGAGGGCGTGTTGCCCAAATGCCCGCGTTAGCGGGCCCGGGCCGTGCCCGCGTAGCGGGCTAAAGGCAATAGCCCCCGGCTTCAGGGCCTGGTGTCCAATGCCCGCATAGGGGGCTAAAGGCAATAGCTCCCGCTTCAGGGCCTGTTGTCCAATGCCCGCGTAGCGGGCTACAGGGAGATAGGGGTAGGGAGAGGCCCATTCGGCCTCCCCCTCCCTCCGAACCGGACGGGCGGATCTCCCGCATCCGGCTCTCCAGTTGGTGATCTTGTTCAGGGCTGTCGGACGAGCT
>CAZLGP010000075.1:0-38662 GCA_964558905.1 uncultured Thermoanaerobaculia bacterium
GAGTCTCTGAAGGCGGGGAAGGCGCTGCTGCGCGGCTCCGCCTCGGCGGAGACGACGCCGGCCTCGTTGAACCTCGGGCTCGGTGAGCCGCTCGAGCCGCCTGACGCGCCGGCCCGGCTGCCCGGCACGGCGGCATCGGCCACCGGCAACGTGCTGCCGTTTCCGAAGTCCGAAGGCGAGGAGCGCGACGAGTTCACGCCCATCGAAGAAGGCGGAGCCGCCTTCACGCCGCCGGAGGGGCTCCAGCCCGCGCGGCCGCGGGTTCAGCCGCCGGGCGTCTCCGGCCAGTTCAAAGTCGCCGGTGGGCTGTTCGAAGTCGAATCGCCCGATGCCGCCTTCCGGAATGTCGTTCTGTTCGAGCGCAACCCTCTGGTGCGCGTCGCCGCGCGACGCGCGTTCACGAAAGAAGGGGTCAGGATCTTTCAGTACGGCTCCCTCGATGACGTCCGCTCGGCGCTGACGGACCTGTTTCGCGCGAACAGTTACTTCGTCACGTTCCTCGAGCTCACCGGCGACGACACCGCGGTGCGGCTGATGCAGCAAATCAAGCGGAAGAACCCGCGCCTGCCGGTCGTGGTGATCGACAGCGAGGCCGATCTGCGCCGGCGCCACGATCTGCTCCGCCGCGGGGCCGATCTCTACCTCACCAAACCGACCGCGGCGCGCATGCAGCCGGGTCTGGTCGAGGAGGAGCTCGCGCTGTTCGCGGACGAGCTGCTGTTGTTCGCGGAACGCTCCTTCGCACACTGGGAGCAGGTCACGGGCGGGGGCGCGGGGGCGGGGAAGAAGTTTTACGACCTGGCTACGAAGGAGACGATCGACCGCTCCTTCAGCCTCCTGCGCCAGCTCATCAACGAGCTGTCGAATCCCAACGACATCGGCCAGGTGTCGGCGACGATCCTCCGGCTCTCGGCGGAGTATCTCGATCGCGGTGCTCTGTTCATGGCCGCGGACGACGCTTTTGTCGGCCTCGGCGGCTTCGGAATCACCGGTGGCGGCGAGACGATGGAAGCGCGCGTACGGCACCTGCGTGTCGCGCGCGGGGAGCCGTCCGTTCTCGCCGATGTCGTGTCGGCGAACGCGGCCCATCGCGGCAAGATGCGCCGTACGCCCGCGAACGTGGAGCTCATCGATCGCCTCGGCGGACTGCTGCCGACGGAAGTCGTTGCACTTCCGATCATGCACGGCAGCCGCGCGATTGGTATCCTGTACGGCGATAACGCCGAGCATCGCGCGCCGATCGACAGCATGACCGGACTCGAGATCTTTCTGTCCCAGGCCGGATACGCGTTCGGGAACGCGGTATTTGCAGCGGAGAGAGGCGCCGGGAAACGATAAATGCCGAGCGATGAACGCGGAACGATGAACGATGAACGAGCCCCGGGCAGGCGTTCATCGTTCATCGTGCATCGTTCATCGTTGTCGCGCGAGGGTGGAACAGTTAGCCGATGAAGATTCTGGTCGTAGAGGATTCCTCGTCGATGCGGGCCTATCTCACGACCATCATCGAGAGCGGTACGGAGAGCTACGATCTCGAGATCGTGGAGGCGGCCAGCGGCTTCGAAGCGCTCAAGACTCTCCCTCACCACAAGTTCGACGCCATCCTCACCGACATCAACATGCCGGACATCAACGGCCTGGAGCTGGTGAGCTTTCTCAAGAACCACCCCGTCTACCGCGCCATCCCGATCATGGTCATTTCGACCGAATCGACCGAGGAGGATCGGCGCCGCGCCGCGGCCCTTGGCGCGGAGGAGTATCTGGTGAAGCCGTTCGAGGCGGGCGAGCTGGTGGAGAAGCTGCGGCGTCTGCTGCGAGTGGCGTAGCCAGTAGCCAGTGGCCAGTGGCCAGTAGCCAGTGGCCAGTAGCCAGTGGCCAGTAGCCAGTACCCGCCGGTTACCCGTGCCTTCTTCCTCAGGCGAGAACGCCCTGGCTCTTGTCAACTTGCCACCGACCACTGGCAACCGGCCACTGGCAACCGGCCACTGGCAACTGGCCACTGGCAACTGGCCACTGGCAACTGGCAACCCATGCGCTACCATGCGCCAAGCGTCCAGATGGCCAAAGAAGACGATCGCGCCCGGGAAGAATTTACCAGCGAAGCCGAGGAGCTACTCGACACGCTTTCGCGCGACATGGTCGATTTCGAGAGCCAGGGGCAGAACGTCCGGCCGGAGCTGGTCAACAAGATCTTCCGCGAGGTGCACTCGCTCAAAGGCCTCGCGGGCATGCTCGGTTTCGCCGACATCTCCGAGCTGTCGCACAGCCTCGAGGACATGCTCGACAGGCTGCGGATGGGGAAGATCGCGATCACCAGGGATCTGATCGATCTGCTCTTCGACTCCGTCGACGGCCTCAATCGCCTGGTCATCGCCATCAACGATCCATCGCTGGCCGGGCTGGTCGACATGACCGCGCTGACGAGCCGCATCCACGGCATCATCAGCCAGAAGCCGCAGCAGAAGGCGGACGACGGGTTGTCGCAGCTCACGCTCGACGAGCAGACGAAGAAGTCGCTCACCGAGTACGAGGAACATCGCCTCCTCGAGAACATCCGTAGCGGGAAGCACATCCTCTCGGTCGAGGTCACCTTCGACTTCGCCGATTTCGACGAGCGCCTGCGCGCGCTGACGCAGAGCCTCAGCGAGGCCGGAGAGGTCATCTCGACCCTGCCCGCGATTCCCAGCGGCGACATGAACGGGATCGCCTTCCGCCTGCTCTACGGATCGATCCTCGACGCCGCGGCCGTGCAGGCGCTCGCGCCGCAGGCGGCGGTGTCCTCGCTGCGCAGGACCGCGGGCGCGATACCAACGCCTGCACCGGCGGTCGTAGCTTCGATCGCGGAGCCTGCCGCCGAGGAAGAGGTCTCCCTGCGCTCGCTGTCTCAAACCGTGCGCGTCGACATCTCCCGGCTCGATCACGTGATGAACATCGTCGGCGAGCTGATCATCGAGAAGACGCAGCTCGAGGCCCTCGCGCGGGTCATGGCCACGCAGCAGGCGCGCATGGCCTCGCACGAACTGGGAAAGATCGCGCGAAATCTCGATCGCAGGCTCAACGAGCTGCAGAAGTCGGTCATCGAGATCCGCATGGTGCCGGTCGGGCAGATCTACTCCAAGCTCTCCCGCACCGTTCGCAAGCTCGCCCGCGACCTGAACAAGGAGATCGAGCTCGTCCTGCGCGGTGAGGACACGGAGCTCGACAAGATGATGGTCGAGGAGCTCACGGATCCGCTGATGCACATCATCCGGAACGCGCTCGATCACGGGATCGAGAGCGCGGACGAGCGCCGGGCGAAGGGGAAGAACCCGGTCGGCCACGTCACGCTCAATGCCTATCAGCAGGGCAACTCCGTCGTCCTCGACGTCACCGATGATGGGTGCGGGGTGGACCCGGAGAGGATCCGGCGCGTGGCCCTCGAGCGCGGGCTCATCACCGAGAAGGAGACGATCGATCAGCAGCGCGCCAACGAGCTCCTGTTCATGCCCGGCTTCTCGACCGCGACTGTCGTGAGCGAAATCTCCGGCCGCGGGGTCGGACTCGACGTCGTGAAGCGCAATCTTCAGGAGCTGAAGGGGACCATCGACGTGATCACCCGGACCGACGTGGGAACCACGTTCCGGGTCTCGCTGCCGATCACACTGGCGATCATCCAGGCGCTGATCGTCGACGCCGCTGGCGAGAAGTTCGCCATCCCTCTGACCTCGGTGGAGGAGTCCCTGCGGATCTACTCGCGCGACATTCGAACCGTGGAACGGCGGGAGGTCTTCACTCTTCGCGACTTCACCCTCCCGCTCCTCCGTCTGGCCGACGCGTTTCACATTGACGACGGCCGCGACCACGGGCGGGACACCAAGTGGTTCATCGTCGTCACACGCGCGGGGGAAAAGGTCGTCGGCCTGCTCGTCGATGCTCTCGTGCGCCAGCAGGAGGTGGTCATCAAATCGATCGGCGAGCGGCTCAAGACCATCCCCGGCATTGCCGGTGCGACGGAGATCGGCGAAGGAGAGATCGTGCTCGTCGTCGACGTCGGCACGCTGATCGACAACTTCGGCGGGCGGGCCCGCGAGGCGCGCGCGGCGGTGGCGGGATGAGGGAGAGTGCTGAGTGCTGAGTGCTGAGTGCTGAGTGGCCGTTCCTTCCGACTCAGCACTCAGCACCCAGCACCCAGCACTCGTTGGGCCAATGTTCGAAGAATTTTTCGGTCTATCCGCAAAGCCGTTCGGCAAAACGCCGGATCCGAGCTTCCTCTACGAATCGCACCAGCATCGTGAGGCGCTCGCCCGTCTCGAGTACTCCGTCGACGAGAAGGAGCTGGCTCTGCTCGTCGGCGACATCGGGTCCGGGAAGACGACGCTGTCCCGCGCGCTGATCGACCGGGTCGGCGATGCGCGCCCGGTCGTACTCCTCATCAATCCGCGCCTCACGCCGATGCAGCTTCTCCGCTCCATCGCCCGCGGCCTCGAGCTCGAGCCGCCGCGCCTCCGCAACGACGTGCTCGATCAGCTTCACACGAGGCTCTACGAGCTCTACGAGCAGCGGCGTGAGCCGGTGCTCATCATCGACGAGGCCCAGCTGATCCCGTCGAAGGCGACGTTCGATGAGATCCGCCTGCTGACCAATTTCCAGCTCGACGACCAGAATCTCCTCAGCGTCGTGCTCATCGGCCAGCCCGAGCTCGAGAGCCGGCTCGAGCGCGACGCCTATGCGCCGCTTCGGCAACGCATCGGGATGCGCTACTCTCTCGGTCCTTTGTCCCTGGAGGAGACTGTTCGATACATCGAGCACCGCATCCGCATCGCGGGAGGCGCGCGCAACCCCTTCAGCACCGACGCCATGGCAGAGATTCACCAGCGCAGCGGCGGGATCCCCCGCCTAATCAATACCCTCGCCACCACCGCGCTCCTCGATGCCTTCGGCGAAGACGCGGAGAGGATCGAGCCCTCGCGGGTAGTCTCCGCGGCACGCGAGCACCGCATGGAGGCCGCGCGTGGTTGATCTGGCCAAGATCCGTAAGAAGGCGAAGAAGGGGAGAGCAGAGGGCGGAGCGCAGGGCGCAGAAGAGCCTGCGGGTCGTCCAGTCGCCGAGTCGCCAAGTCTTCCGGTCGACGAGCCAAAGAGCAGCGAGTCCTCGACGACTCGAGTCCTCGACGACTCGACGACGGCCACCGAGCAACCGCCCACGAACACGAAACTCGATCGCTTCAAGGAAGAGGCGGGCTCGCGCCGGGACGTTGCCATGGCGAAGACCGTGGAACAACGGCTCCAGCTCGAGCTCCTCACCTTCCTGATCGCCGGCGAACAGTACGCGATCGACATCGAGAAGATCGTCGAGATCGTCACCCCGCGGTCCCTCACACGCGTCCCGAACGCGGATCCGTCCGTCGTCGGGATCATCTCTCTCCGCGGCACGATCGTCACCCTCGTCGACGTGCGTCGAAAGCTGCGTCATTCCTGCGCGGGAGACGACGACGAGAACACGCGCATCGTGGTCATCGACCTCCGGAACGAGACCGTCGGCTTCGTCGTCGACCGCGTTTTACGGGTCGTGAAGATCGCGCCGTCCGAGGTCGAGCCGCATCCGGTCGTGCACGCCACCGAGCTCGAGGCGGCCGTCCGCGGCGTCTTCCGGGTCTCGGGCGCGTTGACGATCCTTCTGGAATTGGACAAGCTACTCGACCACTAGCATGGATCTGACCTGCAAAAACTGCGGTGCGACTTTTCGCGCCGCGCTCTCGTCCCCTCTCACGGCGGCGGTGCGCGTGGCCTGTCCGCGGTGCCGGTTCCAGATGGTGCTCAAGCCGAAGACCGCCTCCGGCGACCTGCCGTCGCCCACCCGCCTTCCGCGTCGCCGCGTCGCCGCCATCGCCGACGAGATCCGTCCGTTTCGCCAGTTCCTCGGCGACCACCTCCGCCATCTCGGCTTCGAGGTCGCGTACTTCGAGACCGGCATCCCCACCCTGGACTTCGTCCGCCGCACGCGCGCCGAGCTCGTCATCGTCAACGTCTATCTCAAGGGCATGCTCGGCGTGGAAGTCACCGAGGAGATCAAGGCCGACCCGACCCTCGAGAACACGCGGGTGATCCTCATCGGCGCGCTCTTCCGCGCGAACCGGTTCCGCGCCAATCCGACGAACCTCTACGGCGCGGACGACTACATCGAAGAGCTGATCCCGGAGAAGGAGTTTCGCCAGATCATCCACAAATTCTTCCCCGACGTCGGGGATGTGAGCCACCTCCCGGTCGAGTCGCGCGAGTTCGATGACGCACGACGTCTGGCCCGGTTGATCCTGTCGGACATCATCATCTATCACTCCGCGAAAGTGGAGCAGGGCATTCGCGACGACAACTTCTTCGAGGTTCTCAAGACCGAGATCGAAGAAGGCCGCCGGTACTACGACACGCGCGTGCCTCCGAGTATCCGCCGCAACACGGAGATCTACACGGAGACGCTGCAGCAGTTCGTGCAGATGAAGCGCGAGGAATTGGACAGACTGAGGACGGGGACACTATGAAGTGCTGAGTGCTGAGTGCTGAGTGCTGAGTCACGTCCGCCCTGGGACGTCCTCAGCACCCAGCACTCAGCACCCAGCACCCAGCACTTTTCGTTATGACCGCAGATCCACAAATCATCGAGCAGGCCCGCTCCGCGGATCCGGACGCGCGCCAGAAGGCGGCCTTCCTCGTCGCGCAGACGACGACGGGGGCCAACCTGGCGCTCATGTTCGAGCTCCTTGGCGACAAGGACTGGCGTGTGCGGAAGACCATCGTGGACGGCTTCGTGCGCGATGCACGGGCGGAGATCGTCGAAGGCCTTCTCGACGCGCTCGCGGATGCGGAGAACGCCGGCAAGCGGAATTCGTCCACCGAGGCGCTGGTGCGCATCGGCGCGGCCGCCATCGCGCCGATCGTGTCGCGTCTGCGCCAGGAGCAGGACATCGACGTCCGCCTCTCGCTCGTCAACCTCATCGGCGACCTGCGCAGCCAGGAGGGCTTCCAGATACTCCTCGAGCTGCTGCAGCGGGAGACCGACGTCAACGTCGCCTCGTCGATCGTGTCGTCCCTCGGAAAGTACCGCGATGCCGCGGCGCTGCCGCCGCTCATGCGCGTCCTCGGCGAGCGCGAGGATCTCTGGCTCAAATTCCACGTCATCGAGGCCCTCGGGGAGATCGGCGATCGCGCCGCGCTGCCGGCGATCCTTCCGCTCTATGCGGAGAAGTCTCTGCGCAAGCCGGTCCTCGAGGCGGTGGGCAAGATCGCCGACGTCGGCACGGTCAACTTCCTCCTCCGCATCATCTCCACCGACGAGAAACTGAACCTCACCGCGCTGCGCGCCCTCGTGCGAATCGCCGAGGCCTCCAAGCCGCGGATCGTGGAGGAGGCGGAGCGGAATCTCATTCAGGCGCGCTTCCGCGAATCGTTTCCCCACGAGAAGATCGATCCGCTCATCGAGCACCTGCAGACCACGCCCAAGCGCGAGGTCAAGGCGTTCATTCTCAAGTTCCTCGGCTGGTCGGGCGATGCGCGCGCGCTGCCGGTGCTGCTCCTGCACCTGTCGCATCCCGACACCGCCGAAACGGCGGCGCAGGCACTGATCGACTTCGGGCAGCCAGCGGTGCCGGCCATCGTCGAGGCGCTGCTCAACGAGGAAGAAGACGACATCATCGGTCTGCTGCTGCGCGTGTTGAACGTCATCGGCGGCCGGGACATCGTCCCCAGCGTCCTGCAGTTCCTCGATCACGACAACCCGATGATCCGCCGCCTCGCGATCGAGACGATGGGCGAGATCCCCGACCCCGCGTCGGTCGACTATCTGCTCGCGAAGCTCGACGACTGGGACGTGGCCTCGCAGCAGGCCGCGGTGAACTCCATCTCCGCGCTCGTTGCGGCGTTCCCGGAGCTGAAGAACGAGGTGCTGGCGAAGATCCGTCGGCTGCTGCAGTCGTCGTCGACGCCGATCAAGCTCAACTCGCTTTCGGTATACGTGAACATCCAGGGGGAGGGCTATCACGACGAGCTGCTGCTGGCGTCGAAAGACAGCGATCCCGTGATCCGGCAGAAGGCCGTATCGCTCATGGGCAAGTTCGGCGAAGAGCGTTTCGCCGATCCGCTCGTGCTGTCGCTGGCGGACGAGGCGACGACGGTGCGGCTCGCCGCCATCAACGCCATCGCCCATCATCGGCCGGAGACGGGGCTCGTTCCCCTGATCAGCTCTCTCGACGACAACGACATCTGGATCCGCACCGCGGCGGCGCAGGCCCTGGGCGAATATCGCCATCCGGACTCCGTCGAGCCGCTGATGCGGCATCTCATCCATGACCCGCCGCCGGTACGGATCGCGGTCATCGAAGCCCTTGGGAAGACGCAGGATCCGCGGGTGAAGGGCGTCCTCTTCCAGTGTCTCGCGGAGACCGATCTGGAGATCCAGCGCGCGGCGATGCTGGCGCTGGCGCGCATTGCCGGGCGCGAGGTCTTCGAGTGGCTGGTGGCCTCGCTGACGAGCGACGACTGGCGTCTGCGCGCGGCCGCGGTGACGGCCCTCGGCATCCGCGGCGACCGCGGCGCGCTCCCGATGCTCCACCGGGCGCTCGAGGATGCGGACACGTACGTGCAGCAGTCCGCAGTCCTGGCACTCGACAAGATTCCGGACCGCGCGTCGTTCCCACATCTGTTCAAGGCGCTCGAGAACGCGGCCGTCCTCGACGACGTGTCGGACGTGTTCGTCCGCCACGGAGATCTCTACCGCGACCTGCTCGAAGAAGCATGGCGGACCGCGGACAGCAGGAGGGAGGTCGTGATTGCCGCGATTTTGCAGGCCATGAAACGGAGCCCGGAGTGAGTGCTGAGTGCTGAGTGCTGAGTGCTGAGTTCCGCCCGCCCGACTCAGCACCCAGCACCCAGTACCCAGCACTTCGTGCCCCCATGTCGAACTTCAATTTCTCGTTGAACCACCATCTGGACCTGCCGGACGACGTCTTCCGGCTGCTGCGGGACCAGATCTATCGCCGGTCGGGCATCTGGTTCAACGACACCTCGAAGTACCTGTTGCAGAAGCGGCTTTCTCCGAGAGCGAGAGAGCTGAACTTCGACTCGTTCCAGAAGTACTTCTACTTCCTCCAGTACGACCCGCGCGCGGACGCGGAGTTCGATCAGGTCTTCGATCTGGTCACGACGAACGAGACGTACTTTTTCCGCGAGCCGGCGCAGCTTCAGGCGTTCATCGAGGAGATCGTTCCCGACCTGATGTCGCGGAAGCCGGTCAAGAAGATCCGCATCTGGTCCGCGGGCTGTTCGTCGGGGGAGGAGGCGTACTCGATCGCGATGCTTCTCGAGGATTCGGGTTGGTACGACCACGCCGCGTTCGAGATCTTCGCCAGCGACATCAACCAGCAGGTCCTGGCGAAGGCGCGCAAGGGTCACTACCGCGAGAATGCTTTCCGGGCCACGCCTCCGGCGATGCGCGAGAAGTATTTCACCCGCCAGGCCGACGGCTCATGGCGCGTGCGCGACGAGGTCCGCAACCGGGTCTCCTTCGGCCGTCTCAATCTCTACGACGAGGCCCGCGTTTCCCTCCTCGGACACCTCGACGTCGTCTTCTGCCGCAACGTGATCATCTACTTCGACGACGCGTCGAAGAAGGTGGTCGTGAACAACTTCTACAAGCGCCTCATCGACGGCGGCTATCTCCTCCTGGGCCACAGCGAGTCGCTGATCTCTCTGTCGACCCAGTTCAAGCTGCGGCATTTGAAGAACGACATGGTGTATCAGAAGTAGTTGGCGGTTGTCGGTTGTCGGTTGCCGGGAGAAACCGATCACACGCGTTCACCGACAACCGCCAACCGCCAACCGCCAACCGGTAGAATGCGTTTCGGTGTTGGTCCGCGCTCTGGTCATCGACGATTCTGCCTACAACCGCGTGACGCTCACGCGGATGCTGGAGACCAATCCGCGCATTCAGGTCGTGGGAACGGCCGTGAACGGCGAGGACGGGATCAAGCAGGTGATGAAGCACCGTCCCGACGCCATCACTCTCGATCTCGAGATGCCGCTCATGGACGGCTTCGCGTTCCTGCGCTGGCTGATGGTGAACCTGCCGACGCCGGTGATCGCGGTCTCGTCGAAGTCGAGCGACCGGAGCGTCTTCAAGGCCCTCGAGCTCGGTGCGCTCGACTTCATCGCCAAGCCGGGCGGGCGCGTTTCTCCGCGCCTCGAAGAGATCCAGCGCGACCTCGTCGCGAAGGTTCTCCAGATCGCCGACCTGCGCATCGAGAACCTCAGGCCTCGGCTTCCGGAGGAACCGCCCGAGAGTGCCAAAGCACCGGCGGTGATGGGCAGCTGTCCGGTCGATCTGGTGGCCATCGGCTGTTCGACGGGTGGCCCTCCTGCTCTGCAGAGTCTCTTCCAGGCGCTGCCGCGGATGGCGCTGCCGTTCGTGGTCGCGCAGCACATGCCGGCGACGTTCACGCGTCTTTTCGCGGAGCGGGTGAACAAGCTCACGGCCTACGACGTCCGCGAGGCCGTGAACGGCGACATCCTCGAGCCGGGCACGGTCTACATCGCCCCGGGCGGAATGCAGAGTGAGATCCGGCGCGTCGCCGAAGGGCTGCAGATCCGCGTCTTCGCCACCGGGCTGACCGATCTCTACGCGCCCTCGGTCAATCGTCTCTTCCGCAGCGCGAGCGAGGCCTGCCACGAGCGGCTCGTGGCCGTGATCATGACCGGGATGGGCGACGATGGTGCCGAGTCGATGCGCAGCGTGCGCGACCGCGGCGGCCGGACCATCGCCGAGTCGAGCGAGAGCGCGATCATCTTCGGGATGCCCGCCGAAGCCATCAAGACGGGCGCGGTGGACGAAGTGCTGCCGCTGCCGGCGATTCCTGCGGCACTCCGAAAGTTATGCACGGGGACCATTCCGAGAGTCGAAAATTGACTGGCAACTGGGAACTGGCAACCGGCAACTCTTCCTGTGCTACTCTCAGCCGACTTTTTGCAGGGTCCGAGAGATGAGCGACGAACAGAGGGCTGAGAAGTTCCTGGAGATCTTCAACAAAGGGAAGGAGTTCACCGAGGAGCTCATCCGTGAGAACCAGCGGCTGCGCTACCGCGTCGCGGCGCTGGAAACGGAGTCGCCGGCGGTGCCCCAGGACGAGGTGCAGAGGCTGCGCGACCAGGTTGCTCAGCTGGCCGAGGAGAATCGCCGCATCCAGCAGCGCTTCCGCGAGGTGGAGGAAGAGAACAAGGACTTCGCCAACCGCTACATCGAGATCGAAGAACAGAACAACAACCTCGCGAACCTCTACGTCGCCAGCTACCAGCTCCACTCCACGCTCGACTTCCGCGAGGTCATCCAGATCGTCCAGGAGATCGTCATCAACCTCATCGGGGCGGAGGCCTTCGCCATTCTCCTGCTCGACGAGAAGACGAACGAGCTGAAGACGATCGCCTTCGAGGGCGAGGACGTGCAGCCGGGGCTGGGCCAGATCTCCACCCGCCTCGGCGAAGGCGTCCTGGGCAACGTCGCCAAGACCGGCGAGAGCTACTACGTCAATCAGGACATCGAAGGCGCCGCGATCTCACTGGAGAAGCCGCTCGCGGCCGTGCCCCTGAAGATCAAGGAACACGTCATCGGCCTGATCGTGATCTACAAGCTCCTGCAACAGAAGGACGCGTTCTCCGCCGTCGACTACGAGCTCTTCTCGCTGCTGGCCGCGCACGCCGCCACGGCCATCTTCTCCTCGAAGCTTTACTCGCAATCCGAACGGAAGCTCAACACGATCCAGAGCTTCCTCGATCTGCTCACAACGACCAGTTAAGACGTAAGAGAGGTCTGCAAACGGTGGGGATGGAGAACGCGAATTTCCTGGTCGTCGAAGACTCGCCGACCATGCGTCAGTTGATCTCGTTTTCGCTGAAGCGCTTCAAGAACGCGAAGATCATCGAGGCGGTCGACGGCGTCGATGCGCTCAAGAAGCTGTCCGGTCCGGAGAAGATCGATCTGATCCTCACCGACATCAACATGCCGGTCATGGACGGACTCAAGCTGGTGTCGCTCGTGCGCCAGAACGCCCAACTCAAGAACATCCCGATCATCATCATCACCACCGAGGGCGCCGAAGAGGACCGCGAGCGCGGCCTGGCCCTCGGCGCCAACGCCTACATCTCGAAGCCCATCCAGTCGTCCCATCTGATCAAGACGATCTCGGAGCTCCTCTCCGTGTGAACGAAAAGCGCGAGACCGCGTGGGGAATCGCAGTCGTCGCGCTCTTTCTGATGGTCCGTCTCGCGCTGCTGGTCGTGCGTGAGCCCTTCTTCGACGAGCTCTTCACTGTCTGGATGGCCTCACGGCCCCTGACAGGCATCGTGCCGGCGCTGCTCCTCGACTCCGGTCCGCCGCTCTACTACTTCGTTGCGC
This sequence comes from uncultured Thermoanaerobaculia bacterium, assembly GCA_964558905.1. Classification (GTDB taxonomy): domain Bacteria; phylum Acidobacteriota; class Thermoanaerobaculia; order Gp7-AA8; family Gp7-AA8; genus QHVT01. Next base: position 12,413 of record CAZLGP010000075.1, read on the forward strand.
GTGTCCCCGACGTCATCGCGCTGCGCGTCCTCTCCCTGATCTTCGCGACCGGCACGCTCGGACTGATCCTCACTCGCAAGTCGCTCGGTGAAAGCCGATGGCTCGCCGCGGCACTGCTGACTGTCCATCCGGCCGCGGCGCTCTTCGCCGTCGATGCGCGCGCGTACGCTCTGTGCGGGCTCCTGATCACGTTGGGCGTTCTCGCCGTCCATGACCGCAAGCCGTTCTTCGCCGCGGCAGCGCTGCTCCTCGGCGCGTACACCCACTGGTACGGAGCGCTCTTTCTGCCGCTCGTCCTGCTGGCCAGGCCGTTCCGGCGCGCCGTCGCCGCCGCCGCTGTGGCCGCGCTGTTGTTTCTTCCCGGACTATGGCTTGCGTCGCGCCAGCCGGCCGGTGCGATGGCGTGGATCGGGGAGCGCCCCGCGATCGAGGTGCTGGCGGCGCTCGCGTTCGTGGGCGATTCGCCCGAGGCTCTATTCAAGCCCGCACCGATGGCGATGGTGCTCCTCTCCGCCGTCGCGGTCGTGCTCGGGCTTGCGCGCTCGTTTGCGTTCGCGCCGATGGTTCTCATCCCCGTCGTCCTTGCCTGCGCGGCCGCATTGGTGGGGCGCACGGTCTACGTTCCGATGCGCTTCGAGTCCGTTCTCGCCGGTCCGCTCGTGCTCTGGCTCGCCGCATCGCTGCCCCGGTGGCGTCGCGAGGTGCGGTACGCGCTGATCGCGATTCTCGCGGGCTGTGGAGTCGTCACGATTGCGATGGGAATCGCGGACCACGCCCGCCGTCCTGTCGATCCGTATCGCGAGGCGGCCCTCGTGCTGCGCCGCAACCTCGGGGCGCGGGAGCGTGTGGTCGCGAGCGGGTATCTCTACCTCGAGGCCGTCCATCAGCTCGGCGAGCAGCGAGTCGTGGCGTGGCCGGCGGAGCAGGGGAGGCATCCCGGCTGGCGCGTGAAGGGGCCTCTGCCCGAGGCGCCGGACGGGCCGTTTCTCTGGATCGGTGAGCGCGCCGCACCCGAGCTCGCCGCGATCCGACCGCGCGGGGCACAGGTGCTGTATGCGAACGAACGAGCTCTGATCCTGCGCGTGCGGTGAGACTTCGAGACTCAACCGAGGGATTTCCGAACTTGACGTGTCGGTTACACTCCCCGCGATGCCCCACTTCATCACCGACAAATGCATCGGATGCTCGGTCTGCGAGATCAAGTGCCCGACGAACACGATCTGGGGAGAGGCGAAGGGCCAGTACTACATCCATCCCGAGCGGTGCATCGATTGCTCCGTCTGCGGCATCTACTGTCCGGTCGATGCGATCCAGAACCAGCACGGCGAGCTCATCCCGCGCATCAAACCGAAGGACATCCCCAAAGCCGAGGTCATCAAGGATCTCTGCACCGGATGCGAGTTCTGCGTCGACATTTGCCCGTTCGAGTGCATCCGCATGATCGACGCGGAGGACGAGACGGTGGCGAACCACTACAAGATCGCCTTCGTGGAGAGGAACAAGTGCGTGGCCTGCCGCCTGTGCGAGAGCGTCTGCGACAAGGACGCGATCGTCGTGCCGGAAGCGCCGACGCAGCTCAAGACCTATCTGCCGGACTTCGTGGTCCTCGGGACGGGGCGCTGACGGAGGAGAAAGAAATTGAAAATTGAAAATTGAAAATTGAAAAAAGCGACAGGGCGCGAGCAGCGCCGGCCCTTTTTCAATTTTCAATTTTCAATTTTCAATTCCGATTCACGATGACCGAGCCCTCGACCGACATCCCGAAAGAGTCCCCCCGCACCATCCTCTTCCAGTTCGTCATCTTCCCTCTCGGCATCGTCGCCATTGCCGTGGCGATCTTCTTCCTGTTCGGAAAGCTCGCCTCGGATGAGCAGACCATTCCGGACTACCTCAACGAAGTGAAGTCGGGAGGACGCCGGGAACGCTGGCAGGCGGCGTATCAGCTCTCGCAGCTCATCAACGTCGGCGAGGCGAAGAGGTATCCGAATCTCGTCGTCGACATCGCGAAGGTCTACGAAGACTCCAAGACGGACGATCCGCGGATCCGCCAGTACCTGAGCATGGTGCTCGGCAATCTCGGCGACCGCCGCGCGACGCCGCTGCTGGTCGAGGCGCTGGGAGATCCGACGCAGGAGACGCGGATCTATGCCGCGCTCGCGCTGGGACGTCTCCGCGATCCGGCGGCCGTTCCCCCCCTGCTGAAGACGTTCGCGTCCGACGAGAGAGACGTGCGGAAGGCTGCCGTCTACGCTCTAGGGGAGATCGGCGACCGTCGCGCCGCCGATCCGCTCGCGGCAGCGCTCGGCGATCCCGTCGCCGACGTCCGCTTCAACGTCGCGATGGCTCTGACCCGCCTTGGCGACACCCGCGCGATCGGCGTGATCCGCGAGATGCTCGACCGTTCCCGCCTCGATCGCGTCCCGGACATGCGACCCGAGCAGAAAGAGCAGGCGATTCTCGCCGCGATCCCCGCCCTGATGCGAATCGCGCCGGAGGAAGCCGGGGAGATCCTGGGGCCGCTCGCGCAGAGCGACCCTTCCCTCGCGGTGCAGTCGGCGGCGAAGGAAGCGCTGGAAGACCGATAGGACGAATAGGACGGATAGGACCAATAGGTAACTTCTACCTATTCGTCCCATTCGTCCTATCCGTCCTATCGTCCCCCACCCCACGGCGACAAACCGTCGCAGACTCAGTCACCTAGCCATGTGTTCTCGGTCACTGATTCCCTTGACTCGGTTTCCTTTTTCACCGATAGTAGCGCGCACCGCAGAGACTCAGAAAAATCGTCAATGTCTGAGCAAATCACGCCATATCAGGTGGCCCCCAAGACCCCCCTCGCGGGGAGCGCCGCGGCAGAAATCCGCGAGCAGGGGGAGATTACCCGGCGGAGTTTTCCGCTTGCGCTGACCACCGCCTGGGTCGCTCTCGCGGCGGCCGTCGGCGGACTCACGACGATCTTCGTCCGCTTTCTCTTCCCGAACGTCCTCTTCGAGCCCGTCCAGAAATTCAAGGCCGGGTTCCCGAGCGACTACTCGGTCGGCGAAGTGGACGAGCGGTGGAAGGACAAGTTCGGCATCTGGGTCGTGCGCACCGAGGACACGATGTACGCGCTCGACACCACCTGCACCCACCTTGGGTGCACCCCGAACTGGCTTCCCTCGCAGAACAAGTTCAAGTGCCCCTGCCACGGCAGCGGCTACTACAAGACGGGCATCAACTTCGAGGGGCCGGCGCCGCGGCCGCTCGAGCGGGCCAAGATCTCGATCGATCCCGCGGATGGGCAGATCGTGATCGACAAGTCCCTGAAGTTCTTCGGCGAGCGCGGAGACTGGACCAACCCCGATTCGTTTCTGAAGTTGTAGAGCTCGTCGTCAAAGGGAGATCGATGACCCTGAAGCAAGTCCAGGAAGGCATCGTCAATTCGCAGGTCTGGAAGTCGATCTTCCGGGTCGGCATCCCCAACACCAACCGCAAGCGGGTTCTGGCCGTCCTCGGCTCCCTCATCCTGCACCTGCATCCGGTCAAAGTTCGCCGCTCGGGCGTGCGCATGTCGTACACCTGGTGCATGGGCGGGACGTCGTTCTTCCTCTTCCTCGTGGAGACGGTGACCGGCCTCCTGCTGATGTTCTACTACCGGCCGACGATCGAGTACGCCTTCACAGACATCATGGACCTGCGCGAGCAGGCGCCGTTCGGGATCATGCGGGAGATGCACCGCTGGGGTGCCCACGCGATGGTCATCGCGGTCTGGCTGCACATGTTCCGGGTCTTCATGACCGGCTCGTACAAGCCGCCCCGAGAGTTCAACTGGAACGTGGGCGTCATCCTGCTCGTCCTCACCCTGCTCCTCTCGTTCACGGGATACCTGCTCCCGTGGGATCAGCTGGCCATCTGGGCCATCACGGTCGGATCGAACATGGCCCGCGCGTCGCCCGGTGCCGGCACCGAGGGGCCCATGTCGAGTCTGATCAAGTTAGGAGGCGTGCCGCTGATTCACGCCGGCGACGACGCGCGGTTCGCGCTCATTGCCGGGAAGAGCATCGGTGCGGCCACGCTGCTGCGGTTCTACGTGCTGCACTGCGTGGTCATCCCCCTGGCGGCCGGCTTCCTCATGGCCATTCACTTCTGGCGCGTGCGCAAGGACGGAGGGATCTCCGGTCCACTCTAGGGCCGAAGAGTGCGCGATGACGTTCCTCAAGAATTTCGTCAACGTCCTTTCCATCGCCTCGATCTCGTTCATTCTCCTGTCCGCGGTCTTCTTCATGATCGTCTACTTCAACCTTCTCGACGGGAAGTTGAAGTCGAAGACCGGGATCGCCCTCATCGTCTTCGGCGCGATCTGCGCGGTGGCCGGGCTATTCGTCGGCCCGCTCATGTACTTGGCCGTCGCCTATTTCCTCACCCTCTGGGGATTGGCGAGCCTGGGACCGAAGCTGTGGGACGCCAAGGTCGGCAAATGGATGCTGATCATCGGCGCGATCGCATTCGGGCTTTCGCTGCTGGACGAGAATTTCTACAAGATCGCCGCGAAACCGGACAACGTCCCCATCGCCGCGATGATCTTCCTTCTGGGCATCTTCACCTGGGTCGCGCTGCGGAAGGCGTATGCCAACGACCAGGCCATCGCCGCCGGCGGCATCCCGTACGAGAAGACCGAGTCGGACGAGAAGCTCTTCACCTGGCCCGACCTCGTCTACACCGAGCTGCTCTGCATGATCGGCCTGACGATCGTGATGATCGTCTGGTCCATCGGTCTGCGGGCGCCGCTCGAGGAAGCGGCGAACCCGACCACGTCGCCCAATCCCGCGAAAGCGCCGTGGTACTTCCTCGGCCTGCAGGAGATGCTGGTCTACTTCGATCCCTGGCTCGCGGGCGTGGTTCTGCCGACGCTGATCGTCGTCGGTCTGATGGCCATTCCTTACATCGACACGAATCCCAAAGGCAACGGCTACTACTCGTTCCGCGAGCGGAAGTGGGAGATCGGCGTCTTCCTTTACGGGTTCCTGGTGTTGTGGTCGTTCCTCATCATCACCGGGACGTTCCTGCGCGGTCCGAACTGGAGCTTCTACGGTCCTTATGAGTTCTGGGACCCGAACAAGCTCGAGCCGCTGGTCAACATCAATCTCTCGGAGCTCTTCTGGGTGAAGATGCTCTCGATGCCACTGCCGAAGCTTTGGCTCATCCGCGAGGCGCCGGGGCTGATCCTGGTGCTGCTCTACCTCGCGCTCGCGCCGCTGCTGGCAATCGGCCCCTTCCGCCGCTTCTATCAGAAGATGGGCGCCGCCCGTTATTACGTCGGCGCGTACCTGTTCCTGACCATGCTGTCGCTGCCGATCAAGATGGTCCTGCGGTGGCTGTTCAATCTGAAGTACCTGGTGAATATTCAGGAGATTTTCTTAAACATATGAGCACGTTGGCGGTTGGCGGTTGGCGGTTGGCGGGAGACCCCGTCGATGACACGTGCCGTCCGTCGTCGTTCCACCGCCAACCGTCAACCGTCAACCGCCAACCGAAATCATGAAACCCCAAGAGCCCATCCCGCACAACTACCCGATGAGGAAGCTCAACCTCATCTTCGCGCTGACCAGTCTCGGACTGCTCGCGACGACGGGGGCCATGGTTTTCTACGACTACGTGCGCGGGTGGAAGTGGTTCCAGCTCGAGTTCAATCGCATCCAGCAGGAGCGCATCGAGCAGCAGCTCCGTACGGCGAACGACGCCGAGCTGCGCAGAGAGCTGGCCGCGCTCGACAAGGAGATGCGTGAAGGGCAGCGCGAAGTCGCCCGCCGGCGCAATGCGTACGTCGCCGCCCAGAAAGAGCTGGAGGAGTGGGAAGGGCGCCACTATGCCGCCGACCAGGACTTTCGCTTCGCCAAGGCCCTGCTGGACGCGAAGCGCTACGAGGTCGAGGCCGCACACGTCCAGCATCGGCCCGACGAAGAGCAGAAGCAGCGCGAGTACGACGAGCTCAATACGCGCGTCAACCGTCTCAACCTCCGTCTCCAGCAGGTCACGCGCGACCGCGATGCGGCGCGCAATCGCTTGAACACGTTCCTCGCCGACATGCAGAAGATCGAGGACCGCAGGAAAGCGATCACCGCGGACATCGACCTTCTCGAGAAACAACTGCGGACCGTCTCCCTCACATCGGCGAACACGTTGATCCTCAACGCGCCGATGCTCGACTTCATCAATCCCACGCTGAAGATCGATCAGGTCGTCCTCGATGACCTGTTCATCGAGATGAACTACATGTCTGTGCCGCGTGTCGACCGCTGCCAGACCTGCCACCGCGCCATCGACCGTCCGGGGTTCGAGTCGAAGAAGGAAGCGGAGCGGCTGCTGACGGATCTGCGGACGCAGCTCGACAGGAATCTGATCGAGCCCTCGCGCCGTGCCGACGCCGAGGCCCGTGTGGCCCAGCTGGAGCGGACCGCCAACGCCAAGACCGATCTCCTCAATCCCTTCCGTACCCATCCGAAGCTCGAGACCTTCGTCGGCTCCGCGTCGCCGCATCCGTTGCTCGAATATGGATGCACCGTCTGCCATCGCGGCCAGGACCGCGCCACCGAGTTCGGGCGTGCCGGCCATACACCGATGAGCAAGCGAATGGAGCTCCGCTGGGAAAAGGTCAAGTTCCCGCTGTTCCCCGGTCCATGGGACTACAAGCAGAGAAACTGGGGCCGCACCGTCAATCCGTTCCTCGACACGCCGATGTATCCGCGCCAGTACACCGAGGCCGGCTGCGTGAAGTGTCACGCCGGGCAGATCGACGTCGAGGGGGCGGAGAAGATCAACAAGGCCACGCACATGGTCGAGCTCTACGGCTGTCATGCGTGCCACAAGATCGGCAACTGGCGCTTCACCGATCTGCAGAAGCCCGGCCCGTCGCTCGACGGCATCGCAGAGAAGACGACGCCGGAGTGGACCTACCGCTGGATCGCGAATCCAAGCCGCTTCCGCCCGACGACGCGCATGCCCTCGTTCTTCTATCAGCGCAACATGGTCGGCCCCGCGGTGCCCCCGGCCGAGCGCGCACAGAACGTCAAGTACCAGGACGCCGAGATCCACTCGATCGTCACCTATCTCTTCAACAATTCGACCCGGCGTGAGTGGCCCGCGCCGACCTCCGCCGGCGACGCCGCGCGCGGCAAGGAGCTGGTCGACTCGATCGGTTGCATGGGCTGCCACATCGCTCAGGACACGATCCAGGACGAAGGCGTCGTGCGCGTCGCGAGCCGCGACGATTTTCCGCTCGAGCGCCATTTCGGCTTCAACCTCACCGGCCTCGGCACGAAGACCAATCCGAACTGGGTCTTCAACTGGATCAAGAACCCGAAGGCCTACGATCCCAACGCGCCGATGCCGAGCCTCCGCCTGTCCGATCAGGAAGCCTCGGACATCAGCGCGTATCTGATCTCGCTGCAGAAGCCGCGCTTCATGCAGGACCCCATGCGCCCGCCCGATCCGAACGCGGTGCGCGAGCTCACCAAGGGCTATCTGATCAACACGTTGACGGACCGCGACGCGGAGGCGAAGCTCAACGCCATGCCCCTCGGCGAGCAGCTCCAGTACCTCGGGCAGCGCAGCATCGAGAAGTACGGCTGCTACTCCTGCCATGACATTCGCGGCTTCGAAGGCCTCAAGCCCATCGGCACGGAGTTGACGACTCAGGGCTCGAAGAACCTGCACCTGTTCGACTTCGGATTCTTCGGCGATTCGACCCACACCCACGACTACAAGCACGTGGACGGAACGAAGGAGCACGTCCTCCATAACGTTCCATCGTGGATCTACAACAAGGTCCGCAGCCCGCGCATCTACGACGACCGCCGCACCAAGCCCTACAACGACAAGCTGAAGATGCCGAACTTCAACCTGTCCCCCGAGGAGGCTCAGCTCATCACGAGCGTCGTCCTGGGGTTGACCAAAGAGAAGGTCGCGGAGAGCCGCATGGCCGCGCGCGACCCGCGGCATCGGGTGGTGGAAGAGGGACGCAAGCTCATCTCGCAGAACAACTGCCGCGGATGCCACGTCGTGAACGAGCGCGGGGGAGCGATCGCGTCGCTCATCGACGATCCGAACTTCCTCCCCCCGAATCTCACGCCGCAGGGCGAGCGCGTGCAGTCACCGTGGCTCTTTAACTTCCTCAAGGACCCGACGGTGATGAAGATCCGCCCGTGGATGCAGGTGCGGATGCCGACCTTCCAGTTTACCGACGCGCAGGCCGCGACGCTCGTGGCCGGCTTCGCGGCGGAGGGGAACGAGCACCATTTCGACACGACGCAGTTCCGGACGCCCTCGGCGCAGAACGTCGCCATCGGCCGGGAAGTGTTCAACATGCTCCGCTGCCAGCAGTGCCACGCGATGGCGCCGGTCGATCCGGCGAACCCGCCTCTGCCGAGCGTTGCGGACACCCAGTCGCTCGCGCCGAACCTGACGCTCTCGAAGATCCGCCTCCGCCACGACTGGATCGCGGACTGGATCCGCCGCCCGGACGAGATGATCCCGGGGACGCGCATGCCGACGAACTTCCCCCGCGATCCGCAGACGGGTGGGTTCCAGTCGCCGCTGGCGATGGCCATGGACTCGCCGCAGTTCGCGGCCCAGAAGGCGGCGCTCCTGCCGTACTTCGAAGATGAAGAAGCTCTGAAGAAGACGATGGGCGATGCGGTGGCGCTGACGAATTACATGCGCGACTACATCTGGTCCATCGGCATCGAACGCATGCGGAGCGCGGGGGCGAACGAGAGTGCGCCGCTGCAGCGTGTCCCGCAGCAACCACAACCCACGACGCCGCCGGCGCCCGCGACTCTGGAAACGCGCCTGCGCTAGAGACCAAAGGAGAAACGATGTCCCTCAGGAAGTACCTCAATCTGTTGTGCATGCTGCTCGTCGCTACCGCGCTCGCGTGTGGGGGCGGGAAGGAAGTCGTCGACGAGTCCGAGCTCGGCGAGGACGATCACGCCCTGCAGACCGCGGCCGCGGAGACCACGGCCGGCGGCGCGAGCGCGCCTGCCGCGGCGACCGTGGCCAACGCCGCGACCGTCGCCGGTCTCGTGAAGTTCGAAGGCGCCGCGCCGAAGATGCCGAATCTTCAGATGAGCGCGGATCCCTTCTGTGCGTCGTCCCATTCGACCCCGCAGCCCGACGAGGAAGTCCTCGTCGGTCCAGGCGGCGAACTGGCGAACGTCATCGTCTATGTGAAGAACGCTCCGGCCACGCCCGTGCCGGCACAGGCTGCGCTGCTCGACCAGATCGGCTGCAAGTACGTTCCCCACGTCAGCGCCGTGCAGGTCGGCCAGCAGGTGCAGATCAAGAACAGCGACAACACGCTGCACAACGTGCACGCGATGCCGGTCGTCAACCGCCAGTTCAACGAGGGCCAGCCGGTGCAGGGGATGGTCTCGACCAAGAAGTTCGACAAGGTCGAGCCGACGCCGTTCCGCATCAAGTGCGACGTGCACGGCTGGATGAAGTCGTACATGGCCGTGCTCCCGAGCTCGTACCACAGCGTCTCGCAGGGCAACGGAGCGTTCTCGATCGGCAACCTCCCGCCGGGCAACTACACCCTCGTCGCCTGGCACGAGAAGTACGGCGCGCAGGAGCAGCCCGTGACCGTGGGAGCCAGCGAGCAGAAACAGGTCACGTTCACATTCAAGGGCTAAAGGAAAACAAATGGGACATAGGGGACGAATGGGACGAATGGGACAAGGTTCACTCCCATGAGTCTCATGGGTCCCATTCGTCCCATAAGTCCCATCTGAGGAGGCGAGCAGTGCCCCCAAAAAGGCAAATCCGAGTAGGCAGCCAATGGATGCGCGCGCGCGATGCACAGCGCGCGCTGGAAGAGGCGTTGCGCGTTTCGCAGGAGGAGGAAGCGGCTCACACACCGCAACAGTCCTTCCTCCGCCAGTACGTCTTCTCCGTCGATCACAAGTGGATCGGCATCCAGTACGGGATCACCGCCCTCGTGTTCCTCATGATCGGGTTCTCGATGATGCTGCTGATGCGGTATCAGCTCGCCTGGCCCGGTCAGCCGTTCCATCCGTGGATCGCGAAGTTCCTGGGGCAGGCGAATGCGCCGGGCGGGATCATGCTCCCCGAGTTCTACAACCAGCTCGGGGCCATGCACGGCACGGTCATGGTCTTCCTGGCCATCGTGCCGCTCGCCGTCGGCGCCTTCGGCAACTACCTGGTGCCTCTCCAGATCGGTGCGCCGGACATGGCCTTTCCGAAGCTGAACATGCTGTCGTACTGGCTCTACCTGCCGGGCGGCGTGATCATGCTGGCCAGCTTCCTGATGCCGGGCGGCGCCGCGAACTCGGGATGGACTTCGTATCCGCCACTGTCGGTCGTCGCTACGGACGGACAGACGGTCTGGATCCTCGGCATGGTCCTGCTGATCACGTCGTCGCTCCTCGGGTCGGTGAACTTCATCGTCACGATCTTCCAGCTCAGAGCGAAAGGGCTGACGTTCATGCGCCTGCCGTTCTTCGTCTGGGCCCAGCTCGTGACGTCGTTCCTTCTGCTCCTCGCCTTCCCTCCGCTCGAAGCCGCCGCGATCCTGCAGCTGATGGACCGCGTCGGGGGCACGAGCTTCTTCATGCCCAGCGGTTTGGTCATCAGTGGTGAGCCGCTGACGAACGCCGGCGGCGGCAACCCGCTGCTGTGGCAGCACCTCTTCTGGTTCCTGGCCCACCCCGAGGTGTACGTGTTGATCCTGCCGGGGATGGGGATCATCGCCGAGGTCATCGCGAACAACACCCGGAAGCCGTTGTGGGGATACAGGAGTCTCGTCGGTGCCACCGTCTTCCTCGGGTTCATGTCTTTCGTCGTCTGGGCCCACCACATGTTCCTGACGGGCATGGGGACCGCGATCAGTGCCTTCTTCCAGACCACGACGATGATCATCTCCATCCCCTCGGTGATCATCCTGACGGCGCTCATCATCTCATTGTGGGGCGGCGCCATACGGTTCACGGTCCCGATGATGTTCGCGCTCGCGTTCCTGCCGATGTTCGGAATCGGCGGACTGACCGGACTCCCGCTCGGTCTCGCCGCCAGCGACATTCACCTCCACGATACCTATTACGTCATCGGGCATTTCCACTACGTCGTGGCACCCGGAACGATCTTCGCGATGTTCGCTGGCATCTACTACTGGTTCCCGAAAGTCACGGGGCGACAGCTCAACGAGTTCTGGGGCAAAGTGCACTTCTGGGGCTCGCTGATCGCCATGAATGGCGTGTTCGCGCCGATGTTCCTCCAGGGACTGGCGGGCGTCTCGCGGCGGCTGTACGACGGCGGCGCGCAGTACGAGCACGCGAAGCCGATCCTGCACACGAACGTGCTCATGTCGGCGTCGGCGTTCATCCTGCTGGCCTTCCAGCTGCCCTTCATCTTCAACTTCTTCTACAGCATCTTCAAAGGACGCCGCGTCGGCTCGAACGTGTGGAATTCCACGACGCTCGAGTGGGCGGCCACGACCTCGCCGCCGCTCGCCCACGGTAACTTTGCCGTTGCGCCGGTGGTCTATCGCGGGCCGTACGAGTACAGCGTGCCCGGACATCCCACCGACTTTTTCCCGCAAAACGAGCCGGAGGATGCCGCGCCGCCCGCGCCGGCGGCCGGCGGCGGCCTCTTGCCCGCGGGCGCGGTCGCGCAGAAGGAGAGCTGATCGGAAATGGACGCGCACGCTCACGCTCACGCTGCTGATCACCACGAGATCGAGATCCCGTTCACCGTTCACTCGCGTCCCGACACGGGCCTGTACAACGGCAAGCTCGGGATCTGGCTCTTCCTCGCGTCGGAGGTCATGCTCTTCGGCGCGCTCTTCTCGACCCTGATCCTGTTGCGCACGTCCGCGCCGGTGTGGCCGCACGGTTGGGAAGTGCTCAATGTGCCGCTGGCGACGCTCAATACGTTCGTGCTCATCGCCTCGTCGGTGACCGTCGTCCTCGCGTGGGCGAACCTCCGCCTCGGCGACCTCAAAAAGGGAAAGATCTTCCTCCTGCTCACGCTCCTCTGCGGCTTCGGCTTCATGATCATCAAGGGCATCGAGTACGGATCGAAGATCTCTCACGGCCTCGTTCCCGCGACCAACAACTTCTACGCGACGTACTACGTGATGACCGGCTTGCACGGACTGCACGTCGTCGGCGGCATGGTCGTCTTCGCGTACCTGCTGCTCACCGCGGACAAGTGGTTTGCCGCGAAGCGCGATCAGTTCACCAACCGCGTCGAGGTGACCGGCCTGTACTGGCATTTCGTCGATCTGGTCTGGATCTTTCTTTTCCCGATTCTGTATCTACTATGAGTTGACAGTCTGCAGTTGGCAGTCGACAGGAGCTCCTGTCCACTGCCAATTGTCAACTGCGGACTGGAGGCACGATGACCGACACCGCGATCCCTCACGAACACTCCCCGGGGAACCCCGACCAGCACGCCGGCGGACCGCCGCACGAGCATTTCTCGGAGGCGGAGCATCCGACGCACAAGGGCGACCACGATCCCGGGCATCACAACGATCCGGAGGCAGTGCGCAAGGAGATCCGAAAATACCTGATGGTCTTCGGCGCGCTGGCCGTGCTGACGGTCATCACCGTCTGGATCAGCCAGCTTCACCTCCCGACGATGCAGGCGGTCATCCTCGCCCTCGTGGTCGCCACGGTGAAGGGCTCGCTGGTCGCGGCGTTTTTCATGCATCTCCTCTCCGAGCGGAAACTCATCTATGCCGTGCTCGTTCTGACGGTGTTCTTCTTCGGCATGATGCTCTGGGGCCCGTGGCACCAGCGCACCAACGCCGAAAAGGTGTGGCCCGGCTACGACCTCAACGCCAGCCAGCCCGCACCGAAGACCCCCGCGGAGCCGCAGGCCAACCCAGAATCAGGACACTAACCCAGGACACGAGCCCCATGTCTCTTCGCGCCTTCCACATCGTCTTCGTCGTCGTCACCATCGCCTTGTCGCTGTACGTGGCGCTGTGGGGGATCCGCGAATTCCGCGACGAGCAAAGCGTCAGCGCCCTGACCCTGGCCGTGCTCTTCGCGGCCATGGCGGTGGGATTGGTGATCTACGGGAAGAAGGTATTCGTGAAACTGAGGGAGCTGCCGTGAGGACGGGGAAGGTGCTGAGTGCTGGGTGCTGGGTGCTGAGGGTCCTTCAGCGCCGGGCGGGCGGGACTCAGCACTCAGCACTCAGCACTCAGCACTTCGTGATCGTGATGTGCCTGATCGCGCTGGCGCCCGAGGCGTTCGCGTGCTCCGTCTGCTACGGCGCCCCCGGCGATCCGCTGGTCAAGGGCGCGAACAACGGCATCCTGTTTCTGCTCGCCATCGTTGCATTCGTGCAACTCGGATTCATCGCAATGTTCTGGAGTTTCTGGCGGAGGGCGCGCGAGCAGCGGCGCTTCCGCGAGTCGCTCCGAGTTCTCGAAGGGGGACCGCGTTCATGAAGGAGTTCCTCAATAGCTACATGCCTCCGAACTACTCCGCTCACGGGGGCGAGCTCGACGCACTGAACCTGTACGTGCACTGGCTCATGCTCATCCTCTTCGTCGGATGGGGGCTGTTGTTCCTTTTCATCCTGATGCGCTTCCGCGCATCGAAACATGCCAAGGCCAACTACCACGGCACGAAGTCGCATATGTCGAAGTGGGCGGAGATCGGCGTGTTCGTCGTGGAGTGCGTCCTCCTGTTCGGCATCTCCATCCCGGCCTGGTCGCGCTGGACGCAACGTCCGGATGCGGCGAAGAACCCGCTCGAAGTGCGGGTCGTGGGGGAGCAGTTCGCGTGGAACGTGCACTATCCCGGGCCGGACGGCATCTTCGGAAAGACGGATGCCCATCACGTCACGTCCGCCAATCCACTGGGTCTCGACCCCGAGGATCCTCATGCGAAGGACGACGTTGCCACTCTCAACCAGCTCCACCTTCAGGTCGACCGGGACGTCGTCGTCCGGCTGACCTCGAAGGACGTCATCCACAGCTTTTTTCTGCCGAACATGCGGGTGAAACAGGACACGATTCCGGGGATGGAAGTTCCTGTACACTTCCGGCCGTTGAAGACCAGCGGCGCCGAGATCTGGGAGATTGCCTGCGCGCAACTCTGCGGCCTCGGCCATTACCGGATGAAGGGGCAGTATCACGTTCACTCGAAGGCCGACTTCGACAAGTGGATGGCAGAACAGACCCCGGTGATCGCTTCGATTTCAGGATAGAGAATTCGTTGGCGGTTGGCGGGGGAGACGGTCTTCTCCTCGATCCAACCGCCAACCGCCAACCGCCAACCGCCAACCGATGAAAGCCGTCGAACCCATTCAATACCCGACCCCCACCCCTGTCTGGCTGCGCCGATTCACGAAGCTCGTCGCCGTGGCCACGCTCTTTCTGATCTTCGCGGGGGCGATGGTCACGTCCACCGATTCCGGCCTGGCCGTGCCCGACTGGCCGAACACCTACGGCTGGTTCATGTTCTCGTTCCCGCTGAGCAAGATGGTCGGCGGGATCTTCTATGAGCATGGGCACCGCCTGATCGCCAGCACGGTCGGCTTCCTCTGCATCATCCAGGCGTTCTGGCTGCAATTCCGCGAGCCGAGGAAGCTCGTCCGCCGTCTCGGCTGGATCTCCCTGGCGGCGGTGGTCGTACAGGGCATCCTCGGCGGTCTGACCGTGATCTTCCTCCTGCCCAAAGCGATCTCCGTCTCGCATGCAGCGCTGGCCGAGATCTTCTTCTGCATCAACGTGTCGATCGCCTTCTTCACGTCGCGCTGGTACGGCTCGCTGTCGTCGATGGAGAAGGGGGACGCGCCGGTGCGGATGGCCTGGGGCCTCACCGCGCTCGTGTTTCTGCAGATCTTCGCCGGCGCGGTGATGCGTCACCTCGGCGCCGGCCTTGCGATTCCTGACTTCCCGCTCTCGTTCGGCCGGCTCGTCCCGGACTTTGCGACGCAGGAGATCGTCGCCGCGTACGTGCACCGCGTCGGAGGCTTCGTTGTTGCAGCGGCCGTGGTCGCCATGGCCGTCCGCCTCCTGCGCTACGAGCGCGATCACCCTCTGCGCGCCCTCGCGCAGTTGCTCCTCGTGGTCGTCTCCGCGCAGATCCTCCTCGGCGGCTACGTGATCTGGAGTGGCAGGCAGCCGCACATCACCAGCCTGCACGTGATGCTGGGAGCGTCGATCCTGGCTCTGTCGCTGGTCTTGACGTTGTCTGCGCGAACGCTCCGCTGGCGCAGCTTGGGGGGTGGGTTGGCGGTTGACGGTTGGCGGTTGGCGAAGAACCCACCCGCCCCCGTATCGTCCGGCTCCGCATCCTCCGCGTCGTCTCTCCCGCCAACCGCCAACCGCCAACCGCCAACCGAGGTCCTCGCATGACGTCGGTCGCCATCGAAGCGCCGCGCCGGCGGGCCGTTTCGGATTACCTCGAGCTTTCCAAATCGCGCATCGTCTTCATGGTCGTGATCACGACCGTCGCCGGATATCTCTTCGCCGCGGAGCGAGTCGATCCTCTGCTCCTGTTGCATGCCCTCATCGGCACGGCGATGGTCGCGGCGGGCACGAACGCGCTCAACCAGTACGTCGAGCGCGCGCACGATGCGAAGATGCATCGCACGCGCATGCGCCCGCTGCCGGCGGGACGGATCACCCCGCGCGCGGCGCTGGTCTTCTCCTGGGCGATCTCCGTCGTCGACACGCTCTACCTCGGACTTGCCGTGAACTGGCTGACGGCGTTCCTCGGCGCGTTCACGCTGACGAGCTACATCTTCGTCTATACGCCTCTCAAGAGAGTGTCGACGACCTGCACGGTCATCGGCGCGATTCCCGGCGCGGTGCCGCCGCTCATGGGTTGGACCGCGGCGACGAACGAGTTGGCGCTGGGCGGCTGGATCGTCTTCGGGATCCTCTTCCTCTGGCAGCTCCCGCACTTCATGGCCATCAGCTGGATGTACCGCGAGGACTACGCGCGCGGCGGCTTCGTCATGCTCTCGACGATCGACGAGGACGGCGCAGCCGTGGCCCGTCAGGCGATCTACTACTCTCTGGCTCTCCTCGGCGTCAGCGTCCTGCCCACGCTCCTCGGCATGACTGGCATGGTCTACCTCGCCGGCGCGACGATCTCGGGCGCGGCGATGCTCGCGGCAGCGATCCGTTTCCATTTCGACCGCGGGATCCGCAACGCGCGCAGCCTTTTCATGATCTCCAACCTCTACCTGCTCACCGTGATGTTGCTGCTGGTCGTTGATGCGCGCGTTTAGTTGGCAGTTGGCAGTTGGCAGTTGGCAGGAGAGACCCCGCCCGCGAAGGACGCGGAAAGCTCTCCTGTCAACGCGGCGGCTTTCCGCAACGTTTCCCGAAACACTTCGGGCCGGCTCGCGCCGGCCCAATTCGTTTGCGTGCTACGATTTGTGCGAACCATGTCTTCCGCGGCAACACTACACCCGGCCCTGCCTCAACTCGGCCGTCCCATGACGGTGGAGGAGTGGGCGGCCATGGACGAGGACGAACCTGGGGAGTTGGTCGACGGCCGGCTGGAGGAGGAGGAAGTGCCCGATCCGATTCACGAGATCGTTGTGATCTGGCTCGGGCAGATCCTGCGGACGTGGCTCGGACGAAATGGATTCGTCCTGGGGTCGGGCGTCAAATACGCAATTCGGCCGAATCGTGGCCGCAAGCCCGATCTCGCGGTGTATCTGCATCCGGACACCAGGCGTCCGCCGGCGCGAGGGCTGGTACGCGTGCCCCCCGACATCGCCGTCGAAATCGTGTCCGCATCGCCACGAGACGAGCGTCGCGACCGCATCGAAAAGATGGACGAGTACGCGACGTTCGGAGTGATGTGGTACTGGATCATCGATCCCAGTCTGCAGTCGCTCGAGATCTTCGAGCTCACGGGAGAGCGCTACGCGCGCGCTGCGCGTGCGACGGAGGGACGGCTCGACGCAGTCCCGGGCTGCCCCGGCCTGCAACTCGATCTCGACGAGATCTGGAACGAGATCGCGCGCCTCGAGAATCACCAATAGACTGGTCAGGATGACCAGAATTCGCTCTCGCCCGCGGAAGGGCGGCGTCCTGCTGGGCTTTGTTTCGCTCGACGAAAAATGAGACGAAGACGCTCGCGTCGGCAATGACGCTGCGCACGTCAGACGCGTCCTCGGGTCTTCCGCGCTTCGGCGACGGCGGTGAGGGTGTCGGGACCATGCTTGATGAAGCCACGCAACGCGTAGAGGGCGGGGCGTTCCGTCGTGATCGCGACGCGGGTGCCGTGGACTTCCCACCGCAGCTTCGCGCCCGGCTCCAGGTCGAGTGCCTCGCGGACTTCCTTCGGAACCGTGGTCTGTCCCTTACTGGTCATGGTTGAAACAGGCATCCCTCGCTCCTCCTTACGTATTCTGTGACACGCAAGGAACCGTCAAGAAGGCTCGCGCTTCTGCGCCCTCGTGTGCGGCGGGTGAGAGGAGACGTGAGCACGACGCTGGTTCTGATACGCTCTCCCCGAATGTCCGCGGTCGAGCTCTTCCCTCCGATCAACGCCAGCCTGAACGCCCTCAGCGGGATACTGCTTCTCACCGCGTATTGGCATATTCGCGCGAAGCGGATCGTGCAGCATCGCAGGTTCATGCTCGCGGCCTGCTCGACGTCGGTGCTCTTCCTGATCAGCTACGTCACGTACCACGCGATTCGGGGGGGCGTGGTCACGAAGTTCCCGGGAACGGGTGGGTGGAAGACGCTGTATCTGACCATTCTCACGTCGCACACGATCCTGGCCGTGGTCATCCTGCCGCTGGCGATCCTCAGCGTCTGGAACGGCTTGAAGATGCGCGTGCCGCAGCACCGCCGCGTGGCGCGGTGGACGTTTCCGCTCTGGATGTATGTCTCGGTCACGGGAGTGCTCGTCTACTTCTTCCTCTATCATTGGTTCCCAGGACAGGCATGACCCGACACGAACGGCTGCTGGTCGAGCTGCACCGCTACGAGGCGTCGGATGACGCCGAGGAGCGACATCGTGCGGCGATGGTCGGGCTCCTCGCGGAGCCGGGCGCGTTCTCCCGCGCGCACTTCGAGCCGGGGCACTTCACGGCGAGCTGCTACGTCGTCGACGCTAGCGGCCGCCTCCTGCTCCATCATCACCGCCGTCTCGACCGCTGGCTGCAGATGGGCGGACACGTCGAAGGAGACGAGTCGCCGGAGCTCACGGCGCTACGCGAAGGTGAAGAGGAGTCGGGATTGCCCGATCTTTGCTTCGCCGCCAAAGGGATCTTCGACCTCGACATCCACGCCATCCCCGCCGTGCAACGCGGGGACGGGCTGTCGGAGCCGAATCACCACCACTACGACGTGCGCTACCTGGCACGGACCGCTTCGCCGGACGCAATCACCCTCGACCGCGCCGAGTCGAACGACCTCGCGTGGGTGACGCTCGATCGCGCCGCCGAGCTCATGCCCGGCAGCGAGTCGCACCGCGTCCTTCGCAAGATCGAGCGACTGCTGCGTGAAGGGAGTGCTTTGAATACGACCTATGGCGCGCCGGCCGCTGCGCGCCGGATCGAGAGGAGTCTGTCTTGAACACTGCGCCGTTGCTCGAGAGCGATCTCGACTCGAATCCCTTCCTGCAGTTCACCCGCTGGTTCGAGGACGCGAAACAGCACCAGCCTCTGCACCCGGAAGGGATGACCGTGTCCACCTGCGGCGCCGACGGCGTGGTCTCCTCCCGCGTTTCGCTCCTGAAGGACTTCAGCGAGCATGGATTCGTCTTCTACACCAACTACAACAGCCGCAAGGGCATGCAGATCAGCGAGAATCCCCGCGTCTCGCTCTGCTTCCACTGGCCGACGCTCGACCGCCAGGTGCGCGCGGAGGGTGTGGCCGTGAAGGTGACGGCCGAAGAGTCGGACGCGTACTTTGCGTCCCGTCCGCGCGGCAGTCAGCTTGGTGCGTGGGCGTCGAACCAGAGCTCGGTCATCCCCGGACGCGGCGACCTCGACCAGCGCTTTGCGGAGCTCGAGGCCTGCTACAAGGAGCGCCAGATTCCGCGCCCGCCGCACTGGGGCGGCTACCGCGTCATCCCGGTCGAGATCGAGTTTTGGCAGGGACGCCCCGATCGTCTACACGACCGCTTCGTCTATCGCCTGCGCGAGCCGAAGGACTGGGTGATCGAGCGGCTCTCTCCGTAGGGCGAACGATGACCACCTTGTCCGATTCCGTGGAGGGATGGCTCGCTGGCCGTCACGACCTCGCGCCCATCGCGACGCTCCTTCAGGTGCGGCCGGTGACGCTCCGTGAAGGGGAAGCGCGCGTCGAGTTGACGGTGAACGAACGGCTGCACAATGCGATGGGCACGGTCCATGGCGGCGTGTTCTGCGATCTGGCCGACGTGGCGATGGGCTGCGCGCTGGCGACGGCGGTGGCCGAAGGCGAGACCTTTGCGACGCTGCAATTGCAGATGAGCTATTTCCAGGCGGTCTCGCACGGCCGCCTGAGCGCCCACGCGCGTGTCATCCGCCGCGGCCGGACCTCGGCCCACCTGGAGTGCGATCTCGAGGATGGCGAGGACCGGCTCGTGGCGCGGGCGACGTCGGTGTATGCGTTGCGCACGCTGGCCCGGGAGTGATCTTCGGTGAGGTGAAGACTCCGTAGTTTCGCGGGTCGTGCCCGGAGGTATTCGAGAAAAGCGATTGCCACGAAGGCCCCGATCGCGGTATCTCCTGCGCATGCAAAAGGTCAATCTGGCCGACGCGCTCGCGTCCTTTTCGGAGCAGTGGCAGCCGCGCATCGTGGGGGCGCTGAACGGGCAGCATGTCAAGCTCGTGAAACTGCAGGGCGAGTTCGTCTGGCATCACCACGAAACCGAGGATGAGCTCTTCCTCGTCATCAAGGGCTCGATGACGATGCAGCTTCGCGACGGCGACGTCGAGCTCCGCGAGGGCGAGCTCTTCATCGTGCCGCGCGGGGTCGAGCATCGCCCCGTCGCCGCGGAAGAGGCGCACGTTATCCTCTTCGAGCCGGCGGGCACGCTCAACACGGGCAACGTGGAGAACGAGCGGACGTTCGTGGCGGTGCCGGCATGACGAAGAAGCGCATCCTCTTCCTCTGCACCGGGAACGCGGCGCGCTCGCAGATGGCCGAAGGTCTCGCGCGCGCGTTTCACGGCGACGTCATCGACGTCGTCTCCGCGGGCTCGCGCCCCGCGGGGTGGGTGCATCCGCTGGCCATCCGCGCGCTCGCGGAGATCGGCATCGACGCGCGCGATCACACCTCCAAGTCGGCGGACCAGTTTCTCGATGCCGAGTTCGACGTCGTGGTCACCGTGTGCGATTCCGCGGCCCAGGACTGTCCCATGTGGCCGGGCGCCAGGCGCATCGAGCACTGGCCAATCGAGGATCCGTCGTGGGGCCCGGACGATCCGCAGACGCGCTTCGACCGCTTCGTCGAGACCCGGAACGAGTTGCAGCGGCGGATCGAGGAGTTGATCGCGACGCTGTGACCGGTGCGCGGCTCAGTTCCGGCGTGCGGAAGCCGTTCGTGCCGGAGGAGCGGAGTCTCAAAGTCTCAAAGTCTCAAAGTCGCAAAGTCGCAAAGTCTCAAAGTCTCACAGGCTCCTAGTCTCAAAGACCCACCCCCTCCCGTTCCTCCCCCGTGGACGGGCGGCGGCCCTCTTTGAGACTTTGAGACTTTAGACTTTGAGACTCCGCGTTCAGATCCGCGACGCAGCGTCCGGTACGATCAGCCGCAAAGACGAGGGCACGATCCGGACGACGATCTCCTCCGGCAGTGCGAACGGCTCTCCGTCGAGGTGGGCCGGTCCCGCGGCGGGGCGGCGGATGCGTGCGTCCGTGCATTGCACCATCGACACGCCTCCCCCGCGATGCAGCGTTCCCTGAAAGAGACGTGCGAGGAGCAGGGGCGCGGTCAGGAGCTTGAGATCGTGGACGATCACGAGGTCGAGCAGGCCGTCCTGCAGCGACGCCAGCGGGGCGATGCGTGCATTGTTGCCGTACTGGCTGGCGTTGGCGATCGCGATCACGAACGCCTTCTCCCGCCGCGTCTCTCCCGCGCACGTCACCTCGTACTCCTCGGCATGGAACTCCGCGAACGCGCGCAGCCCTTCCTTCAGGTACGTCTCCAGACCGCGCACGTGGCTTGCCGCGAAACGGTCCGCGACTACGGCGTCGAAGCCGATGCCCATCACGCCCAGGAACGGATGACCGTTCACTTCCGCGGTGTCGATCGTGACGATGCGTCCGCCGCGGACGGCGTCGAGCGTCACCATGGGATCGAGCGGCAGTCCGATGTGTCGCGCGAAGCCGTTCCCGGAGCCGATCGGGAGGATGCCCAGCGCGGGCTTCCGGCCGATGAGCCGCTTCGCGGTCTCGTGCACCGTGCCGTCGCCGCCGACGGCGAAGACGACGTCGAAGTCCTCCGCTTCCGCCCGATCGACGATCGCATCGACGTCTTCCCTGCGCGCGCAGGGAACGATCTCGTGCTCGAACCGCGCCGTGCGCCGGATGACGTCGGAGACGTCGAAGCCCCGCCTGCGTCCGGAGCGCTCGTTGACGAGGAAGAGGGCTTTCATGATCGGTTGGCGGGGGCGGGGGTAGTGCTGAGTGCTGGGTGCTGAGTGCTGAGTGCTGAGAAGGGCGGGCGGGACTCAGCACCCAGCACTCAGCACCCCACACCGCCTTCCCGTCAACCGCAAAGTCGCCTACTGTCCCGCCTTGATGATCTCCGTGAGAACAGGTTTCAATCCATTGATGATGAACTGGATGCCGATCGCGCCGAGGAGCAGGGCCATGACTTTCGTGAAGACGGCGCGGCCGCGGTCGCCGATCCAGTGCGACAGTGGAACCGCGGCGAGCAGCACGATCCACGACGTGACCCCGACGCCGACGATCGCCAGCAGCACTGCGATTTTCTGATCGAATCGTGGATAGAGATTGACCAGGACCATCGTCGATGTGATGGCCCCGGGTCCCGACAGCATGGGGATGGCCAGCGGCACGACCGCGATCGACGCGGGGTCCACCTCGGCCTTTTCCACGTCGCGATCCTCCATCCGTTTTCCGCCGCCCATGTTGAGCGTGCGGCGCTCGTCGTCCTGCATGAGCGTGCGCAGGGCGTTGGAGAAGAAGATCACGCCGCCCATGATCTGGAACGCCGGCACGGTGATGCCGAAGAACTGAAAGAGCCAGTTACCCGCGACCAGGAACCCCGCCAGCACGACGATGCACGCCATCGACGCGACGAATGCCACTCGCGCGCGCGCCTTTCCAGGCACGTCGTGCGTGAGGGCCACGAACGAGGGGATGACCGCGAGCGGGTTCACCATCGTGATGAGCGTGATGAAGGACAGCAGGAGGACTTTCGTCAGCGGCACGCGGGGATTGTAGTGCCGACCGCTGAGTGCTGAGTGCTGAGTGCTAGTTCAGACAGGGGAGGGCGGGACTCAGCACCCAGCACTCAGCACCCAGCACTCACCCCTCCACGACCGCATCGCTCTCGAGATCGACGTACCACAGCAGCGCACCGCACGGGCGACCGGTCATCGCCGCGATCGCGGCGGCGTACCGGCCCACCTGCTCGCGGTCCTTCGCGACGCGTGCCGGCTCGGGAGCGCCGCTCTTGTAGTCGAGGACGAGGTCGCGGCCGTTTTCGCGGAGGAGGAGGTCGATGCGGCGCTCGACGGTGACGCCTTTCTCGACGAAGCGGATGGGCACCTCGCGGCCGATGGTCTCGGCGCGGGCGACACGTTGGAGAGCCGGCGAGCGGGCGATGGTCTGCAGGCGTCGTCGCACGCGCGTCACGGCATCCGCGTCCGCGGCGGCTTCGGAGGCGAGCTGCCGCAGGAGCGGCTCGACGTCGCCTCGGCCGTCCCACAGTTCGAGGACGCGGTGGAGGAGGATGCCTGCGGCCTTGTTGCGCGAGCCCGCGCGCCTCGCGGCGACTTCGGCTGGCGTCAGGGTCTCCGTGGCCGTCTCCGGCGATGGCACCGCGAGCGGCACGATGTCGGCGGCCGCGAGCTCGGCTTCCAGTGCCGGTTCGGTCAGGCGCTGCCGCGTGCGCCGGGCCGACTCGCGCGGCTCGACCTTCTCGAACGCGATCGGGCCGACGTCCGTCATCCGCACCTCGCGTCCATGCTCCGGCCATTGCGGATCGGGGAGGAGCGACAGGAGATGCTTCTGAAATCCGCTCTTCCGCTCTTTCGGATTGACGACGAACACGACGTCAGTCTGCGCGCGCGTGACCGCGACGTAGAACAGCCGCAACGACTCCGCCTCGTCGCGTTCCCTGGCGATCTTCCGCAGCGGCTCGCCGTCGGCGAAGCGGAAATGGGCGGAGATCGAGTCGGTGCCATTCGCGAGGACGAGACTCCGCGGCTCTTCGACTGTGAACAGCTGCAGCGATCCGCCGCCGCTGCTGAAGCTGAGGTCGGGGAGGATCACGGTCTCGAACTCGAGTCCCTTGGCGGCGTGTACGGACATGATCCGCACCGCGTTCTGGGTCTCGTCGACGAGGCTCGGCTCGGCCTCCTCAGGCTCGCCGCGCCGCCGGGCGATCTCGTCGACGAACTGCTGCACCGAACCGGCCTGCCGCGTGTCGTACTCGAACGCGATCGCCCGCACGTACTCGAGATGCGAGAGGTGGCGCTCGCCATCGGTCATGGCTTGGTAGACGCGCTCGATCGCACAGGTGGAGGTGACGAGGTCGATGAGCGCGCTCACGGTGAGGTGGCGGGATTCTTCGCGGAGGCGGGACATCGCGGAGGTGAATTCGCGCCAGGTTGTCTCGAAGTCTATCCCGCGCGAAGACGCGGGATCTCCGGTGGCACTGCGCGGGTCGCGTATCGGGCGCGGGTCGCGCGGTGGAACCGGAGATCCCGCGTCTACGCGCGGGATAAACTGAGAGACGATCTCCACGTCCGTCAGCGCAAAGTACGGCGTTCGCGCCGCCGAGATCTGCGCGCCGAGGTCGAAGGGGTAGGCGATCGCGCGGAGCACGGCCAGCAGGTCCACCGGGGCGCGGCGATCGAGGAACAGGCGCGTCGGGGGGAGAACGTAGTCGATTCCGTGCCGGCGCAGCGTGTCGAGGTAGTCGTCGAGGCGCGTCAGCCGGCGGAAGAGGATTGCGAAGCGCTGCAGGTCACGTGTGCCGCCGTCTCTGCGCGACCGGAGCCATTCCGCGATCGCCTCCGCCTCGGCGAAGTAGCGATCGGCCTTGTCCTCGTGCTCCGCGTGCAGCAGCGTCACGCGCGCGTCGAGCGCGCGCCGCGATGCAGGACGCGCGGCCTCGAGGGCGTGGTACGCGGGGCGGAACACATTCGGGTCGTGCCGCTGCTCGGGAAACAGCCGCGCGAACATCGCGTTCACGACTTCGATCAGCGGCGGATCGCTGCGGTACTGATCCGCGAGCATGCGCCGTTCGGCCCCGGCTGTCGCCAGCGACTCCGTCATCCGGTAGTAAGTCTCCGGATCCGCGCGGCGGAAGCCATAGATCGACTGCTTCGGATCGCCGACGACGATCGTTTTTCCGGGCACGTACGCGCCGGAGCCGTCGCGTGCGAGCAGGTCGACGATCCGTGCCTGGGTGCGGTCCGTGTCCTGGAACTCGTCGACAAAGATGAAGTCGAACTGCGCCCGCGCACGCGCCAGCACGTGCGGATCGCCGAGGAGCGCGAGTGTGCGGAGAAGGAGATCGTCAAAGTCGACGACGCCGAGCTTGCGCTTCTCCTCGTCCAGCCAGGCCAGGAAGCGGCGCGTGAGCGAGACCAGGGCCATCCCCGCGCGGTGCGCGATCAGGAGGTCGGCGATCGACACCCCCGGGCCTCCCGCGCGCAGCGTGGTCATCGGCTCCTTCAGCGGGCCGCAGCCGGGAAGCTTGATGTCGCGGATCGTCGAGGCGATGGGCTGGAGGTACTCGACCCACTCTTCGATGGGGTCTGCGCTCCGCGGCCGCTCCGCCCCTCTCACGTATTCCGCGACGCGCGTCGCCGCGAGGTCCTTGCAGGTGGCGGAATCGCGGCGGATCCACAGCAGTGCTTTCTCGAGGAGCGGCTCGACGTCTACCTCGAAGTTGCCGAAGTCGTAGTCCGTCTCGCCGAGGAGATCGCGGCGCTCGATGAGCGTGAGGATCAGGTTCCGGATGAGGAAGAGGTAGCCGGAGTGCGCGAAGAGGAGGTCCCACTCGTGTACCGCTTCCTCACTCGGATGCACGCGCGTCTCCTCGTCCAGCCACGCGTCATAGAGCTGCCCGTAGAGGAGCGATCGCTCGAAACCCTCGATGATCTTGAACTGCGGATCGAGCCCCGCCTCGATCGGAAACGTGCGCAGAAGTGCCTGGCAGAAGGAGTGGATGGTCTGCGAGCGCAGCCGGTCGATGTTCGCGAGGTGGTGAGCGATCGCGCGTCGCGCGCGCTCGGGGTCGTCGAGGACGACGAGCGGATGCGGAGAATCGAGCGGCCAGGCGATCGGGTCGGCGGTTGATTCGTGCTCGGATGCTTCCGACAACCGCCAACCGCCAGCCGCCAACCGATCCGCCAACTCTTCGAGCGCGCCCCGGATCCGGTCCGCGATCTCGCCGGCAGCCTTCTCCGTGAACGTCATCAGCACGATGCGCTCGGGATCGAGCTCCTCGTGCCCCAGCATCAGCTTCAGGACCTCGGCCACGATCGCGGTGGTCTTGCCTGTGCCCGCTCCAGCCTCGATGACGAGATTGCGGCGTGTGTCGCCGTCCTCCGTGCTCTTCGGACGCGCGAAGGCGAACGCCTGCTGCATTACTGCCCGCCTCCGAGCAGCGTGCGCGGATCCCCGAGCTGCTGAACCGCGTAGCGCTCGTCGAGGTCGTGCCGGGTCCGGCAGGAATGATTCACCGGGCAGTACTTGCAGGAGTTGATCTCCGCGTCGTTTGCATTGGGGAACGCGGGGAACTCGCCGTGCACGATTGCGCGGATGAAAATCTCCAGCGTCTCGAGGAGAGTGGCCCGTTTCTCGGCGAGCACGAACGCGAACTTCTCCGGCTTCTCGTCCACGACCAGCGGTTTGATCGTGCCGCGGACATGCGCGGGATCGGCGCCGAAGATCTCCGCAACCGCCATCGCATACAGCGCGAGCTGCAGGCGGACGCCGCGGTCGATCTTGTCGCCGAGGTTGACGTGACGCAGGGCCTTGCCGGACTTGTAGTCGACGATGCGGTAGCGGTCGGTTGGGGGTTGGCGGTTGGCGGTTGGCGAGGGCGGAGGCTCCGGTCCCCCGCCAACCGCC
>CAZLGP010000076.1:0-7641 GCA_964558905.1 uncultured Thermoanaerobaculia bacterium
CATCGATGCCAATCCAATGCATAATCTTCATGACCCGTTCCTCCTTGTATGTGGCTCTGTTTCTCAGTTTCAACCCACGAGAAAGTACACCGAGCGGGCGGGTCACTCCATCTTCTCTACCCTCTTACGCGCCTCCGGCGCGGATGAGCCGTCACTCCTCCTACAGCTCGACCCAGGTCCCTCTGCCCTCTCGGGAGGCCTTGTCATACAGATACGCCGCCGAGGCGAGGTCTTCGATGGCCAGGCCGAGGGACTTGAAGAGCGTGAGCTCGTCCGGAGACGTTCTCCCGCGCGCGGCGCCGATCAGGATCTCGCCTAACTCCGCGCGGATGTGCTCAGGTCCGGCGATGGCGCCGTCGCGGAGCGCGAAGAGATAGTCGCCGCTTTCGTTCACGGTCGATTCGCGACGATCGACGAACAGGGACGATGCCGCGACCGTCGCGCTGTCGAGCTCGCGAGCCGAGGCGATGCTCGATCCGACGGCGTTGATGTGTGCGCCCGGGCTCAGCCATTCGTGCTGCAGGACCGGCTCTCGCGAGCTCGTCGCCGTGACGATGATGTCGGCGCCGCGAACGGCCTCCTGCACGCTATCCCCGCGCGCGCACATCCGAATCTCGCGGATAGGGCGCACGAGCGGAATGGCCTCGCGGTGACTGTTCCCCTGGACCCCGGTGCCGATGATCGCCAGCACCGAGGCATCCTCTCGAGCGAGCAGCCGCGTCGCCACGGCCGAGACCGCCGCGGTCCGGATGGCCGTGATCGCCGAGGCGTTCATGAACGCCAGCGGCTCACCGGTCTCACCGCTGTGGAGGATGACCGCCCCGACGTGCGTGTCCAGGCCGCGCTTCGGATTCTCCGGGAAGACGCAGACTTCCTTCAGAGCGTAGTAAGGCGTTCCACCGCCCCGCCAGGCGGGCATGAGCCCCAGGAGCCCCGGCGCCCCGGGCGCGCGGATCGCCTGCCGCAGCGGGTTGTGTACCTCGCCCCTGGCGAGCGCGACGAGCGCGTCTTTCATCACCGCGATGCACTCCTGCATCGTGAGGAGCTCCTCGACATCCGCATGCGAGAGGATCAAGGTCTTCATCGCGGGGACGATAGCACTGGGGAGAGTCTCTACTCGTTCAGCGCCCAATGAAGCCTTGCCGGTTGTCTTGCGACTCTCCGCAGGGGGTAAAGGATCTAAGGGTGCTCAGCGATTACGAGCCCTCACGCCGCTCCAACGACACGAAACCCGAGGTAAACGAAGCGTATCTCGGGACGGACGTCGAAGAGGAAGGCGGCACGCGCGAGCCTCGAGTCGAAGAACCAGGACCCGCCCCGCACCACACGAACAACGTCTCCCTCCTTCAAGGGATCGGGAACGGTTTGCGGGGTGGCGCCGTACGGCGCGTATGCATCCTGGCACCACTCCCACACGTTGCCCGCCATGTCGTAGATCCCGTCGGGGGTCGCGCCCAGCGGGTAAATTCCGACCGGCGTCGGCCGGCCAATCCAGCTCTCGAGGTAGTTGAGCCGTGAGGGATCGGCCGGCTCGTTGCCCCACGGAAACTTCCTGCCCCCCGTGCCCCGCGCCGCGTGCTCCCACTCCGCCTCGGTGGGCAGCCGGCAACCCGACCACGCCGCGTACGCCGTGGCCTCGAACCAGCTGACGCCGACCACGGGATGGTTCGGAAACGCCGTCTGATCGGCCCACTCGTCTGGTTCGTTGAACTTACCGAAACCGCCGGCGGCCCACCAGCGTCGCTCTTCGTAGCCGCCGTCCGCGACGAATCGTTCGTACTCGCCGACGGTCGTCGGATAGGCGGCGATGCGGTATTCGTTCAATGAGACCATGTGCGGTGGCAGCTCATCGTCGAAAGCCTCGTCGTCGTAGTTCGGTTGGGACCGGTCCGTCTTCTGCGAGCCCATCAGAAACTCGCGGGCCGGGATGCGGACCCAATACTTCGGATGCTTTGAATCGATGCGCGGGTCGCCGGCCTGTCCCAGCGCCTCGGCCGCCTCGATGCGATCCTGGATCGCCAGCGACTCCGAGCGCCCGGCATCGAAGATTGCGTAGACCTCGTCGATCAGTCTCGGGTAGCGAACGTCGGCCGGTTCGTAGCCGAGCGGTTTCAGGTCGCGGAAGAGGGCGCCGAGGAGTCCCGCACACCGGGCCTTCGCCGCCAAGCTCGGATTCCTGCCCAGATTCTCCAACACTGCCGATACCAGTCCATCCACTTTCTTACTGCCCTGCTGGTGCAGAACGCCGGCGAGGAGCAATACCACTTCACGCCACTCCGGCAGGTACAGCGTCCTCGGCTTGCCGAAGAGCACCTTTCGCTGTGCGAGCTCCGTCCGAGCTGCGATGGCCCTGGCGGCCAGAAACTCCTGGAACGTGAGGTGCCAGAAGCGCAGCTCATGACCCCGGGCGATCACCAGCCCACTGTCCAGCTCTTCCTCTTCGAGAAAGCGCGCGGCCCGCTCGATGCCGTGCCTGGAATGCGCACCCGCATCTAACTCCTGCGCGAGGGCCTCGGCCGCCCAGCGCTTCGAAACCTGCACCTGCCGGCCCTCCGGATGGCTCTGCATCGCCAGCGCAAGCTCCTGGAGCACGGTGATGCACTGTTCCGCGGTCGAGCGCCCCGGCCGCTGCTGACGCGACCGCGCCAGCCACTTGACGATCGAGTCGTACAGATCCGCGCGCTGCTCGGGGAGCCGCCGCTCGTTCCAGTGCACCACCGCCAGGGCAGTGAGCATGACCGGGTTCCGCACGAGGCGCCGCATGTCCGGACGGTTCGCCAGTGCCGCCTGCAGCTCGTCGCGGTGGCTGGCGGCTTCCCGCGGGCTGCCGGGATGGAGCGCCTCGCTCCACCGCGTGAGGAATGTGTGGATGGCCTCATCGGCCAGAGGATCGATCCAGGCGTGCTCGAAACCCGCGAGCACCGCCTCATCGGTGTAGGCCGCCGGCCGGCTGGTCACCACGAACTGCGACCTGGGATAGGCGGTCGCGGCATTCCGGATGAGGCGCGCTACCGATCCGCGGGCGAGACGATCCGGCGCTTCGTCGAGACCGTCCAGCAGCACGAGCGCCGAGCCGTCCTCGAGCCGCTGCTCGAAGAACTCCCGATCGAGCCCCCACTTGGCCTCCCGGCTGACCGCCCCGAGGAAATGAGGAAGCCAGGCCGGCGACTCCACGCTCGCCGGATGCTCCGACGGCGCGCGGCGCACCTGGGCGACGTGCTCCACGAGATCCGCCACCGGCACGAGGAGCGGCAACGGCGTCTCCTTCATGCCGAGGCGCGCTTCGGCCGCGTTCGGCACATCGCCCAGGAGCGACTCGGCGAGGGCGCACACGACGCGGCGCAGGAACGTCGTCTTCCCCGACCCGGGGTCGCCCACGACGACGAGCCGGCGATGTGCCAGCGCCGCGTGCAACGGGAGCACCGCCGGTGCGGCCATGCCACGATCCTCCGACTGGCTCGGCGAACCGCGCTTCGCTTTGTCAGCGTCCGCGGCGTCCGGCGCATGCGGCCGGCCGGTCGAGGTCAGGGAAATGAACAGCTCTTCGATGGGGAACCGATAGGCCTTGCCGGCGCCCACCTGCAGTCCGCGGATGTCGATGTACCGGTTCCGCTCGAGGAGGGTTCGCAGATACGTGGTGGGGTCCGCGGGCGGCCGGGTTTTTGTCGTGGGAGGAGTCGCAAGGTCGGGATGTCGTTGCGTCCACTCGTGCAAAGCGTGCAGGACTTTCCCCTGGAGGTCTTCGGGCGTGGTGAAGGTCGCACGGATCGCTCGAGCGCTGAGCCACGCCTTGAATTGCCTCAACGATGTGACGTTGCGCTGCACGCTCTGCAGCAACTCCGGCGTCGCCTTGCCTTCACGGACTGCCTGGGTCAGGGCGTACTCCTCGCGATCGTCCTCCGGCCACGCGTACGTCTCGTCGAGCAGGAAGGCGAGAACCTCCGTGCCGTCGGCCACGGCCCTTTCGCATTCCAGCCACGTGATGCTCTTGTGCTCGCCCGCCTGCTGGTCGGGTGGGACCCAGCCAAACCGGTGCGCCACGACCACCACGAGCACATCGGCCTCGGACACCCTGGCCAGGCACGCATCCAAGGGCGGCTTGTCCCCCGCGGCCGCGAAGTACTCCATCATCCGAGGCAGGCAACCGGCGGTATTCGCCGCGTTACTCACGGCGGCGCGGTACCGCGTCAGGTCCTCGACGGTCGAAGAAACGAACACGATGGGGATCGGCGATCGCCGGGCGTCATTCATGGCGTCAAATGCGAAGGTGTTCCCGGCGTTTTATCACCCTTCACTTCTCGCGGGTGGGCCACACCGCTCGCTGGCGCGTACAACCGCATCTCCAGCCGGTCGCCCAGCGTGAACCTGTGACTTCGAGGAAACTTCGCAATGTGGTGACAACACCAGATAGCGAGGTCGCACACCTTCGTGATGACAGCCATCTCCGGGGACCTTCGGCTTGAGGTAAAGATCTTGGGCGGCTCAGTGATATACGAGTCCTCAACCCACTCCAACCACACGAAACCCGAGGCCGTCGAGGAAGTGAAGCTCGGGAGGGATGTAGTAGCGGTAGGCGGCACGCGCGAACCCCGAGCCGCCGTCGCCCCAGCACCCGCCCCGCACCACACGAAAGATTCGATTCTCCTCGTGCCAGAGATCGGAGCACCACTCCCAGACGTTGCCCGCCATGTCCTCCAGGCCAAAGGCCTTCGACCGTGAACGGGGAAAGACCCCGACGGGCGAGGTCACTCCCAAACCTGCCTCGACAGTGTTGCAGATTCCGTCAACCCAGTCATCGCCCCACGGATACTCCAGCCCCATGGGTCCGCGAGCCGCCGCTTCCCATTCCCACTCGGTCGGTAGACGGCCTCCGGCCCAGGTCGCAAACGCCTCGGCCTCCCAGAACGAAACACCAACGACCGGCTGGTTAGGTCCGTTCCATTTGCCGCTTCGCCACCCGCGAGGCTCCCGCTCGTTCGACGTCTTCAGCCACCGCCAGCCATCGACGGACCACCATCGAGGATTCTCGCAGCCGTTCTCCTGTAGGAAGAGCGCGTATTGGCTGTTGACGACGGGATAGCGGCTGAGAAGAAACGGCCGCTCCAGTCGAAAGGGACGCTTGTCGTCGCCGACGAGGTAGTCTCCCGCCGGCACCTTCACATACGCGGAAGGGTCGCGCAGGTCGGTGACGATCCGCGGGTCGCCGAGCTTGCCGAGCGTCAGAGCCAGCGCCGCACGATCGCCCACGGGCTGGACCTCGTTCTCGATCGACGAAAAACAGACGGAACGGAACGCGTCCTCGAGGTGCCCGGGCCGGATCTTTCTTCCGATCAGGATCTCCAGGCACGCGCTGACGGCCACCTGCAGACCGACCGACTCTGGGGTCAGCCTCTCGATCAGCCCTTGCAGCAATCGGATGGCGCGATCCGGCGAGGCACTGTTGGCCAGCACCGCGCCGAACAGAAAGGCCAGAGTGCCGCGCCACTCCGGAAAGGGCGCACACGACTCGAACACGGCGAGGAGCCCGTCGCGCTCGCGCTCGAGAGCCCATTGAGCGGCGAGGAAGTCCTGGAATGACAGGTGGTAGAAGCTGGCCTGGCGCTCACCGCCCGGCAGCAGGAGGCCGCTGTGAGACAGCAACTCCTCGCGAGCGGTCACCGCGTCCTTAACGCCGGATTCGGTCCACGGACTCTGCTGGCGATGGATCGTCATGAGCCGATCGATCTCCGGATAGGTCACGCTGGACTGGGGGGTGTTCCGGCGCTCGTCCAGTCCGATTCCCGTGTGCATCCCATACGCAATGACATTGAGCCGCACGCGCACCAGATCGGTGACGGCCGGATCCTTCGGGTAGCGGCTGAACAACACGTTCTCGACGATGCGTGCGTAGAGCTCGTATTTGTCCTGGGGCAGGCGCTTCCCTTCGCTGTAGACGATGCACATGGCCGTGAGCAGGAGCGGGTTGGCCGCCAAGGGTTGCAAACCCTCCCGCCCTTCCACGTCAGCGATCATCTCCCGCGCGGTCGCTTCGGCCGTGGACGGGCTGTCCACGAGGAAGTGGAACCAGCGTCGCACCAGCAGCCGCTGCGCGACGTCATCCAGATCGGCAATCGCCGCGTGGGGGACGCCGAGGTTCCCGGCCTGCTGGCCGGTCACGCCATAGGGACGGCTGGTGAGCAGCACCCTGTTCCCCTGCTCGATCCAGCGGGGCATCGCGGTGCTCAGGCCGGAGAGCAGCATCTCGCGCGGCGACCATGAACGCAACCCTTCGCCGTGCGTCAGCGGCACTTCGTCCACACCGTCCAGCACGAGGAGCGCCGAGCCCTCGTCCAGATGGGCCTTCAGGACTGCCCACTCGAGATCGCCCGGGCTGGTCGCCGCGATCCACGCCTCCAACGCGCGGGTGAGTTCCGTTTTCGACAATCCGCGGCGGCCGGACGTCGCCGGCAGGTGGGCCCAGAAATCCCGCAGCCGCACCAGTAGTGGCAAGCGGTTGCGCAGCTCCTCGGGAAAGCGCTCGGCATACCACTCCGGGGCGGCCAACCCTTGCGCCGGCATGGCCCCCTCGCACGCGAGCCACGCCACCCACCGGCAGAACGTCGACTTGCCGATGCCGGCAGGACCCGAGATGTACAACGACTCCCCTCCGAGAATATCGAGGAGCAGGATTGCTTGCAGAAACGCGCGCCGTGCCAGTACGGTCTCCCCATTTCGTTCCACGCGCCGGCTGGCCAGCGTCGTCAGTGGAACGTAGACGTTGTTCAGGCGGACGGCGTGCCCTTCCTTACGGCGGAGCTCGAGATCGATCTTGGCGTACTCGCGCCTGAGCCAGTCGCGATACGCCGGGGGAACGACCGCTGGTTGCTTTGGCGCCGCCGCGGAACTGTCGTTCTTCTTCCGGCGAACGCGTGGCGTGGGCCGCGGGATCGGCTGCAGGTGATTCTGGATCAGGAGGCGCAGATGCTGCTCGACCTGATCGAAGAACGCGAGCCCGCTTCCGCGAACGCCCTTGTACGCGCCCACGATCCCGAGTTTTTTCAACTCCTCACGAAACTTGCAGACCTTCAGGTATTGCCGTACGTCCGCGGGCTTCGAGGATGGCGTCGGGTCGTCGTCGAAGTAGAAGAGGATCCACGGCTTGCCCACCTTGCCCCAGCGCTGCGCGGCGTCGCGGAGTTCCTTCTCGGTGCCGGAGCCGTGGGTGTCGGTCGGCGTTCCGAATCGGCTGGACATGATCCCGAGGTAGACGTCGTAGGCCGGGGTCTGTGCATCGACGACCGCCTGCGGCGGCGGCCCGATCCGCGGAACGACGTTCCGCTCCCATTTCCAGAGCTCCAGCCGCACTCCGTGGGTCTGGCCCGTGGTGCCGTTGACGCGCTGAATCGCCTCGACGAGCACGGCGCGCTCCTCCGCCACGTCGCCCGGCGAGGAGACGAAGATCCGAATCAGGCGCACCGTGTCGGGCATCAGGTTCCTCCTTCGGTTCCTACTGTCGTGTCACGGCTGAAACGTGAGCTCGTCGCACACCGGCGAGCCGCCGGTGGACCGGCCGGCCAGCGGCCGGCGCTCCACGGCTCTCACACCGCTCGTCGGGGTGAACCGGCCGAAAGGCGCGCCGGCTGCCAGCCGGCCGGTCCACCG
>CAZLGP010000077.1:0-23766 GCA_964558905.1 uncultured Thermoanaerobaculia bacterium
CTCGCCACGTTGACCCTGGGCAATGGATTCAAGCAGTACGGCTTCAAGTTCTGCGTCAGCCTCGAACGTTTCTTCGGAGTCCCGAGCGAGAACCGTGACTTCTGTTCCTTCCGGTAACTCTGCTTCCAACTCGACTCGGCCGTCGACAACTCGCCCTGATGTGATTTGCACTACGGCATTCTACCTATGGAACCTGAGGCATCGTCGTTTTTGACATCGAGCGGGGGCGGGAGCCTCAGCGCGCGACCGCGGGTCGCGGTACGTTGTAGATCGTGAGGAAGCCTTCGCGGTCGGTCGCCACGAGCGAGCCGGTTGTCGGATCGAACGCGAGCGCGTACGCGCTGACGCCGTACAGCGACGCGGGCATCACGCCGCGGGTCGATCCGGGAAAGGCGCCGCTTGCGCTGCAGCGGCGTTCGGCGTACACCACCAGCGTGTCGGCGCCGGCGAAGGTCGCGATCTGCGGTCCGCTGTCCTCGGGGAGGCAGACGCGACTCGTGTTCACGAGCTCACCGATGTCGAGCCGCGTCGTCGAGCGGGGCCGTGACACGACCGCTTTCTCGAAGATCTGATCGCGGCTGAACGCGACCAACGAGCGGTCGCCGGCGGCGAACGTCGCCGACTCGATGGTCTTGGTCGTCTGCAACGGCTCGCGCGCGATCACGGCGAACGACTTCGTGTCGAACAGCGTCACGGCGGTCGCTTTCGCGGTGCCGAAATCCTCGGTCGCGAAGACGGCCAGCAAGGCTCCGTTCGCGCTCGTGGCGATGACCATCGGCTCAGCGATCGGAAGCGTGCGCAGCTCCATGTCACCCTCGGCGTCGTAGACGTGTACCCGGCGCCCGACGAGATAGAGATAGCGGCCTTTCGGATCGGGAACGACGTCGCGGATCCGCTCGCCTTCCATCGTGATCTCGCGGAGAACCCCGAGGTCGGGCAGCGAGAGGATCAGTGCGCTCTCGTCTGTGTCGTTGGCAATGTACAGGCGTGAACGGGCGGCGTTCGTCCGGAGCGTGACCAGCTCCTTCGTCGCGGCGATGTGCGGGGAGTCGAGAACGACGTGCTTTCGGATCGCGCCGGTTTTCGGGTCGATGGCCGCGACGGACTGCGACTCGGCGAGACCGACGTAGACCGTGCCGTCCGCGCCGACGGCGACGCCGCGAGGATCGCCGGACAACGTCCAGCGGCGAATCACCTTCTTGTCTCTGGTGGGAACGGGCTCGAGCTCCGCGGCGAAGAGCGAAACCGCCACGGACGTGAGCAGCAGCACGAGTGCGGCGAGTCTACTCCTCGAGTGTGTAGGAGAATTTCTCGATGACGGTATTCGCGAGGAGCCGCTCGCACATCTGTCGAAGGTGCGTTTCGACGTTCTCCCGTGTCTGCCCACGATCCGCAAGCGTAATGCGAAACAGCTTGCCCACGCGGACATCTTCCACACCCGCGAAGCCAAGCGAGCTGAGGGAATGTTCGATCGCTTTGCCTTGAGGGTCGAGGACGGAGGGTTTGAGCTCGACGGTGACAGTCGCTTTCATGCGGCCCGCATTCTAATCCTGAGGAGCGAAGCGAGGAAGGATCAGGGGAGCCCTCACCAAAACTCATCCTGAGGAGCGACAGCGAGGAAGGATCAGGGGAGCCCTCACGCGAACGGCGCCGAAGCACACGCATCGTGAGGGCTCCATTGATCCTTCCTCGCTTCGCTCCTCAGGATTGAGAATCGCCTTCCTCGCTTCGCTCCTCAGGATTAGGAGAAGAGGCTCATCTGGCCCGGGTGTGCGGATCGCGGTCGGCGCCGTGCGACATCGAAGAGGCCCGTCGGCACGAACTGTTTCGCGATGGAGAACTCGATGCTCGCGCCGGTGCGGCGAAGCAGGCGCGTGCACATCTCCCGCACGATGGACTCGTGGTTGTTCTTCTGGGAGAGGTGAATCATGCACAGCGTCTTCAGCTCGGCGCCGAGGAGACGCTGTACGGCGTTGATGGAGTCGTCGTTCGACAAATGCCCGAAGCGCGACATGATCCGCCGCTTCAGCGACCACGGATAGCTGCCCAAGCGCAGCATATCCAGGTCGTGGTTGGATTCGAAGAAGAGGCCGTCGCAACCGGTGAGGTGGCGGAGGACTTCGCTGTTCACATAGCCGAGGTCGCTGGCGATCCCGACGCGGGTCCCGTCGCGCGCCTCGATCACGAAGCACGCCGGATCGGCGGCGTCGTGGATCGTTTTACAAGCGTGCACCTGGAGCTCGCCGATGACGAATGACGAGTCGTTCTCGAACACCACCGTCTCGAGCTCGGTCGTGTCGAGACTGGCGGCGTCGAGCGTGCCACGGGTCAGGTACAGAGGCACTTGGTATTTGCGCGCGATTTTCTCCGCGCCGCGGATGTGATCGTAGTGCTCGTGCGTGACGACGATCGCGGAGAGACGCTCGATGTCGCGGCCGAGGAGGGCGAGTCGCTTCTTCGTGTCGCGCGGGCCGATGCCGGCGTCGACAAGGATGGCCGTCCCGTCGCTCTCGAACCAGTAGGCGTTGCCGGCCGAACCGGAGGAGAGGGGGGCCACGAGCATGATGCGTGATGGTAGCAGAGGGCAGAGGCAGAGCGCAGATCGCAGTGCCCATCTTCTGCCCTCTGCCCTCTGCGCTCTGCCCTCTAAGGGTATGATCCGCCCGAGATGGCGGAGCGCTTTATCGTTGAAGGTGGCCGCCGGCTGGAGGGTACGATCCGGCCCGGCGGCAACAAGAACGCGGCTTTGCCGATCCTCGCGGCGTGCCTGCTGACGGACGACCCCGTGGTCCTCCGCAATCTGCCGGATATTCAGGACGTCCGGGTGATGCTGCAGATCCTGGAAGGGATCGGCGCGTCGGTAGAGCGTCTCGAACAGAACGTGGTTCGCATCACCGCCAGGGGGGACATCTCCTGCAACCCCGACACTGAGCTCTCGAAGAAGATTCGCGCGTCGATTCTTCTGGCCGGCCCGCTCCTCGCGCGCTGCGGAGCGGTCTCCGTCGCGAAGCCGGGTGGCGACGCGATCGGCCGGCGCCGCGTCGACACGCACCTGCTCGCACTCGAGGCGCTTGGTGCGCAGATCGAAGTTTCGGCGTACGAGTACAAGATGTCTGCGCGCGAGCTTCGCGGAACGAAGATGTTCCTCGACGAGGCCTCGGTCACCGCCACCGAAAACGCGGTCATGGCCGCCGTGCTCGCCGAGGGCGACACACTGATCTACAACGCCGCGGCCGAGCCTCACGTGCAGGACCTCTGTCACATGCTGATCTCGATGGGCGCTCAGATCGAAGGAATCGCCACGAACCAGCTCGAGATCCAGGGCGTGGAGACGCTGCACGGATGCGACTTCCACATCAACAGCGATCACATCGAGGTCGGCTCGTACATCGGTCTCGCGGCGGTCACGCGGAGCGAGCTGGTGATCGAGGATGGTGTTCCGGAGCACATGTACGCAGTGCGGCACATGCTCGAGAAGCTGGGCGTCGAGATCAGGATCGAGGGGAGGAACATCCGCGTCCCGAAGGATCAGGAGTTGCGCGTTCGGTACGACATCGGGGCGGCGGTGCCGAAGATCGACGACGGTCCGTGGCCGCTCTTCCCCGCCGATCTGCTGTCGATCATGGTGGTGATCGCCACGCAGGCCGAAGGGACGGTGATGATCTTCGAGAAGATGTTCGAGTCGCGCCTGTTCTTCACGGACAAGCTCATCGGCATGGGCGCGCGGATCGTGCTCTGCGACCCGCACCGCGCGATCATCGTCGGCGGCGCACGCCTGTACGGCGGCGAGATCTCCAGTCCCGACATCCGCGCGGGCATGGCCCTGCTCCTGGCGGCGCTGTGCGCGAAGGGCGAAAGCACGATCCACAACGTGCACCAGATCGACCGCGGCTACGAGCGGATCGACGAGAGACTGAACGCCCTGGGGGCGCGGATCCAGCGCGAGCGGGACGTGTAGCGTCGAAATCGAACGATGAAGGATGAACGATGAACGCCCGCCCGCCCGGTGATGGTTCATCGTTCATCCTTCATCGTTCATCGTTGGCGGTGATGGGCATCCTGAACGTCACCCCCGACTCCTTCAGCGACGGCGGCGTGCATTTCGATCGAGGGAAGGCGATCGCGTCCGCGCTGCAGATGGAGAAGGACGGCGCGGCGATGATCGACGTCGGCGGCGAGTCGACGCGGCCGGGATCCGAGGCTGTTTCGATCCACGAGGAGCTCGAGCGCGTCGTCCCGGTCATCGAAGGCATCCGCGCGCGGAGCGGCGTCACGATCTCCGTCGACACGCGCAAGGCTCGCGTCGCGGAAGCGGCGCTCGATGCCGGCGCGGACATCGTCAACGACGTCAGCGCGCTGCGGCACGACCCGGACCTTCGCGCGCTCGCCGCCCGGCGGGGCGTGCCGGTCATCCTCATGCACATGCGCGGCGAGCCGCGGAGGATGCAGGAGAACATCCACTACGACGACGTCGTCGAGGACGTCCTTCGCGAGCTCGGCGAACGGCGGGACGATGCCCTCGCCGCGGGCATTGCCGAGGACCGGGTCCTCGTCGATCCAGGCATCGGATTCGGGAAAACCTTCGACCACAACCTCGAGCTTCTGGCGCGTTGCGAGGAGCTCACGCGGATCGCGCCGGTCGTGATCGGCGCCTCGCGTAAAGCATTCATCGGTCATTTCACGGGACAGCCCGCCGGTCCGGCGCGCATGCCGGGCTCGCTGGCAGCCGTGGCGGCGGCGCACCGCGGCGGGGCCACGGTCGTGCGCGTGCACGACGTCCGGGAGACGGTCGACTTCCTGAAAATCCTCGCAGCGATCGAGGCGCGGCGATGAATGTCTTCGACCGCTTCTTCACTCTGAACTTCACCTGGCGGGACGCCGTCGACATCCTCATCGTCGCCCTCATCATCTATTCGATCTTCGCGCTCATCCGCGGCACGCGGGCCATGCAGATCTCGATCGGTCTGATCGTTCTCGGCTCGACGTTCTTCGTCGCGCGCGCGTTCGATCTCATCGCCCTCGAAGCGATGTCGCGGCAGATTCTCTTCTACATCCCCTTCGCGGTGATCGTCCTGTTCCAGCAGGAGATCCGCCGCGCCCTGGCGCGCATGGTCGGCGATCCGCTCGCGCTCTTCGTTCGCCGCCCGGTGGGAGAAGTTCCGATCGATCCCATCCGTCACGCGTGCGAGTTCATGGCTTCGAAGCGGATGGGTGCGTTGATCGCGATCGAGGGACGGCAGACGCTGCGGATGTACGAGGACGGCGCCAAGCCGATCGACGCCGTGGTCACGAACGAGCTTCTCGTCGCGATCTTCACGCCCGGCGGACCCTTGCACGACGGGGCGGCCATCGTGCGCGGCAATCGCATCGTGGTCGCGAACGCATTCCTGCCGCTGACCACGACGCCCGACCCGACTCTCACACACGGCACGCGCCATCGCGCCGCCATCGGCCTGAGCGAAGAGAGTGACGCGGTCGTGATCGTGATCTCCGAGGAGAACGGATCGATCGGCGTGGCGGCGGACGGAGCTCTGCGCGAGGACCTCGACGCCATGGCCCTGCACGCCATCCTGCAGGAGCGGTTCGGAGTCGCACCATGAAGAACCTCGGACTCAAGCTCCTTTCGCTGCTGCTGGCGTGCATCCTCTGGTGGTACGTCTCGCTGCCGCGGCGGGAACAGGTCCGGGAGCGCATCGTGACGGCGTCGCTCTCGCTGGTCGGTGTGCCTTCGTATCTCGTGATCACGACGGCGGACATCCGCAGCAACGTCTCCGTGCGGGTGCGCGGGCGCAAGTCCGCTCTGCGCATGCTCGTCTCGCAAAGCCTCGAGGCCTCGGCCGATCTGAGCTCGATCACCAAGCCCGGCGAAGTCGAGATCACGATCCGCGCGCACCACATCAACGTTCCCGACGACATCGAGGTGGTCTCGATCGATCCGAACAAAGTCCGTTTTCGCGTCGAGATCGTCCGCCAGCGCGCCGTGCCCATCCGGCCGTATCTCGAAGGGGCGGCACCAGCAGGATTCATCGTCGGGCAGGCCACGGCCGACCCGCCCCTGGCGCTCTGTTCCGGCCCGGCCTCGCAGGTCATCAAACTGGCCGAGGTGACGACCGAGCGCATTATCATGACCGGCCGTACGGAGACGTTCGTGCAGAACGTCAACGTGGTCTCCGACTCGCCGCTGGTGCGCATCGTCTCGCCGCTCACGACACAGGTCACGGTCCCCGTGCTGGCCGAGTTCGGACCCGTGCCGCCCGGCGAGACGACGACGGCGGCACCGGACGATGAACAATGAGCGAACGATGAGAGTTCTTTTCGGCACTGACGGCATCCGCGCGAAGGCCGGGGCGTATCCCCTCGATCCGGCAACGATGTACGCACTCGGAGTCGCGCTCGCCCATCGCGTGAGCGGTGCACCGGTGCTCCTCGGAATGGATACGCGCGAGTCCGGGCCAGGGATCGCACGCGCTCTCGCAGCGGGCCTGAGCGCGGGACGATCAAAGACCGTGTCCGTCGGCGT
This sequence comes from uncultured Thermoanaerobaculia bacterium, assembly GCA_964558905.1. GTDB lineage: Bacteria > Acidobacteriota > Thermoanaerobaculia > Gp7-AA8 > Gp7-AA8 > QHVT01. Next base: position 6,521 of record CAZLGP010000077.1, read on the forward strand.
CATCCCGACTCCCGGCGTCGCCTATCTCTGCCGGACCACCGACGCGGCCGCGGCGATCTCCATCTCCGCATCCCACAACCCGTTCGAAGACAACGGAGTGAAGATCTTCGGCCACGACGGGATGAAGGTGCCGGACGCGGTCGAGGAGCAGATCGAGGACGAGCTTCGCGCGCTGCGCCGCGAGGACGTGACGATCCCCGACATGCCGGTGACCGAGAGCGCCGACCTCATCGAAGCCTATGAGCGCTTCCTCATCTCCGGTGTACCGCCGGCGGCGCTGAAGGGGAAGAAGGTCGTGCTCGACGCCGGTCATGGCGCGGCTCATCGAATCGCGCCGGACGTCTTCCGCCGCGCGGGCGCGGAGGTGGTCGTCATCCACGACGCTCCGGACGGACGCAACATCAACGAGAGCTCCGGCGCGCTGCATCCGGAGCATCTCGCCCAGGTGGTGGTCGAGCAGCACGCCGACTACGGCGTGGCGTTCGACGGCGACGCGGACCGCGCGATCTTTGCCGACGACGCCGGAAGGATCCGCGACGGGGACGAGATCATCTACCTATGGGCGAAGCACTTTCGCCTCCCGCTGGTCGTGACCACGGTGATGTCGAACTTCGGCTTCGAACGACAGTTGAAGGAGGACGGCATCGAGCTGCTGCGCGCGAACGTCGGCGACAAGTACGTTCTCGAGCTGATGCTCCAGCGCAACGCGATTCTGGGCGGCGAGCAGTCGGGCCACATCATCGACCGCACCGTGCACACGACCGGCGACGGCATTCACACCGCGCTCGTCTTGGGCCACGTTCTCGGCGAGATGGGCAAGCCGTTCTCGCAGCTCCGCACGTTCGATCCGATGCCGCAGGTCCTCGTGAATGAGCGTGTGGCGTCGAAGCCATCGCTCGAGTCGCTGCCGAACTATCAGGCCGCGCACGCTCGGGCCATGGAGGACCTCGCCGGGCGGGGACGGATCCTCGTGCGCTATTCGGGTACCGAGAATCTCGTCCGAGTGATGGTGGAGGGAGAGGACGACGCGCAGATCCGCCGGATCGCGGAGGACTTGAGGGGAGTGCTCGAGAGTGAAATCGAAAGTCTATCCTGAGCGGAGCGAAGGATCAGGGGAGCCCTCACGAGTAGCGTGCGTGGCGCGATTGGCGCGAGGGCTCCATTGATCCTTCGCTTCGCTCAGGATGGAGTTGATGAATAAGTGGAGTCTCGAGGGCCGGACCGCCCTCGTCACCGGCGCGACGAAAGGCATCGGCCTGGCGATCGCGAACGAGCTTTCGAGCTTCGGCGCGCGCGTCATTCGTGTCGCGCGAAGCCACGCGGAAGTCAACGCGGACGTCACCGTGGCCGCGGACCGCAGGCGCATGTTCGAAGGACTCGACCGCCTCGACATTCTCGTGAACAACGCGGGCACGAACATCCGCAAGAAGGCGATCGAGTACGAGGAAGGGGAGTACGAGCGCATCCGCGAAGCCAACATGGACTCGGTGTTCGACCTCTGCCGGCTCGCGTATCCGCTGCTGAAAGCCTCCGGCGAGGCGAGCATCGTCAACATCGTCTCCGTCGCCGCGTTCCGCTTCCTCGGCACCGGCATCCCGTACGCGATGACGAAGGCCGCGGTCGCACACCTGACTCGTGGTCTCGCGGCGGAGTGGGCGAAGGACGGCATCCGCGTGAATGCCGTGGCACCGTGGTACATCCGTACGCCGCTGGCTGAACCGGTCCTGAAAGACCCCGTGCGTCTCGAGAAGATCCTTGCCACCACCCCCCTCGGTCGGATCGGCGAGCCCGACGAGGTGGCGTCCGTCGTGGCGTTCCTTTGCCTCCCGGCCGCCTCGTATGTCACGGGTCAGGTCGTGGGTGTCGACGGCGGATTCGCGGTCGCCCCGGTTTTCTAAGAAAACGCTTGCGTTCCGGGCGGCCGCTGCTATATTGCGCCATCCATTTTTAGCCCAGTAGTCCGGAGATAGGTTCAATGGCGAAGGCGCAGGGGAAGAAGGCGGCGGGGAGTAAGAATGCCGCGAAAAGGGTCGCCGCTCGTGTGAAGAGCGCGGCCGGTGCAGCGAAGAAGAAGATCGCAGCGAAAAAAGCCGCGCCGAAGAAAAAAGCCGTGCCCGCCAAACCCGCTTCGAAAAAGCCCGCCCCAAAGAAACCGAAGAAGCCCGCCCTCAAGAAAACCGCGCCGAAGAAGCCCCCGTCGAAGGCGAAAACGGCGGCGAAAGCCGTCCCAAAGCCCGTGAAGAAGGCCGTCCAGGCCGCGGCGAAGGCGGTCACGAGCGCGACCAAGAAAGCCGTTGCAAAAGTGACGGCGAAGAAGCCGGCCCCGAAGTCCGAGAAAGCCGCGCCGAAGCCGAAGGCCGTAAAGCCGGCGCCGCCGACGCCCGCGCCGGTCGCTCCGAACGTTCCGGCCGTGCCGAAGACGGCCGCGGCCCCGGCAGTCGAGAAGAAGCGCGGCCGCCGCGCTCGCCCCCGGGTCCTCTCGAATGGAGCACCCGCCGCCTCGTGGCTGTCGACCGAAAAGCCGCGTCCGGCGTCGTTCATCGCCGCGCCCGCACGCGCAGAGGCCCCGTCCGCGGTCGCCGCGCCTCCGGCGTCGTCCGATCGTCTCATTCGCGAGGATGACCTCGCTCATCCCGCCGTCCGCACCGTCCCTGTCCGCATCGACGTCGAGCAGGGTGCCGGGCGCTTCTACGTCATCGCCAATCCGATGGAAGTCACCGTGCGCGTCAGCGAAGGCATCGAGTGGGATTTCCGCTACATCGGCGGCGCGGACGTGAACGTCGAAGAAGTCGTCATCGAGTTCGAGAAGCCGTCGCCGTTCACGCAGAGTGTGTTCCGTACGCGCAAGCCGGGCGGGGCCCGTCCGCACCGTCAGCTCTCGGGCGGCGCACTGGCCGCGGCGGCCGGAAAGCGCGTGCAGTACACCGTCTCCGCGATCAATCAGTTCAAGAGCGAGCTCGCGAGAACGAAGGTGTTCCTCAACGTGACGGCCTGAGTTAAGTAGGGTCTGACCCTACTTAACTCCGTGCTGCTCCTGCAGCGCGGCGAAGGTGCTGACGCCGTCTTTCAGTGAGCGGATTCCTTCCACGCAGGCCGTAGCCGCGGTGAGTGTCGTGATGCAGGGGATGTTGAGCTGCAGCGCCGTTCGCCGGATGGACGTGTCGTCGACGAACGCCGACTTCCCCAACGGGGTGTTGATCGCCAGCGACACTTCGCCATTGATCATGTGATCGATGATGTTCGGTCGCGCCTCGTGCACTTTCCAGGCGAGATCCGCGGCGACGCCGTGTTTGACCAGGAACTCGCGCGTGCCGCCCGTGGCGATGATGCGGAACCCGAGCGCGGACAGTTCGCGCGCGAGATGCGCGACGTGCGGCCGCTTGTCGTTGTCGTTCACGGAGATGAACGCCGTCCCTTCGAGCGGAAGGCGTGTCCCCGCGCCGAGAAGCGCTTTCGCGTAAGCCTCGCCGAAGTGGGGAGAGCTGCCCATGACTTCGCCCGTGGACTTCATCTCCGGACCGAGGCGCGTGTCTTCCCGGGGAAAGCGATTGAACGGAAACACCGGCGCCTTCACGAAGTACCCGGCCACGCGCGGCTCGCTCGTGAGGCCGAGGGAAGCGAGCGATTGACCGGCCATCACTTTCGCCGCGATCTTCGCGAAGGGCACGCCGGTCGCCTTCGAGACGTACGGCACGGTGCGCGATGCGCGTGGGTTCACTTCCAGTACGTATAGATCGCCCTGCTGAATCGCGTACTGAATGTTCATGAGGCCGATGACCTTGAGCGCCTTCGCCAGCTCGATGGTCAGGCGGCGGATCTTGTCCTGATCGCGGTGGCCGATGATGTACGGCGGGATGACGGTCGTCGAGTCGCCGGAGTGGATGCCGGCCAGCTCGATGTGCTCCATCACGCCGGCGACGATGACACGCTCTCCGTCGGAGACCGCGTCGACGTCGATCTCGATGGCGTCCTCGAGAAAGTGGTCGACGAGAATCGGATGTCCGGGTGCGGCCTCGACGGCGCGGGCCATGTAGCTCGAGAGGGCGTCGTCGTCATAGACGATCGCCATCGCTCGCCCGCCGAGGACGTAGGACGGGCGGACGACGACGGGATACCCGATGCGCCGAGCCACCGCCAGTGCCTCCTGTTCGTTGACGGCCGTGCCGTTCGCGGGAACTCGGATCTCGTGCCTGCGCGCGAGCTCGCCGAAACGCTCGCGGTCTTCGGCGATGTCGATCGAGTCGACCGACGTCCCCCACATCGGCACGCCCGCGTCCTGAAGCTGCTTGGCGAGCTTCAGCGGCGTCTGCCCGCCGAACTGCACGATGACGCCTTCCGGCTTCTCGAGCTCGACGATCTCCAGCACGTCCTCGAGGGTGAGCGGCTCGAAGTAGAGGCGGTCCGACGTGTCGTAGTCCGTGGAAACCGTCTCCGGGTTGCAGTTGACCATGATCGTCTCGAAGCCGATCTCTCTGAGGGCAAAAGAGGCGTGCACGCAGCAGGTATCGAACTCGATCCCCTGGCCGATTCGATTCGGACCCGAGCCGAGGATGATGACCTTGCGCCGGTTCGTCGGCGCGGCTTCGTTCTCGGTCTCGTAGGTGGAGTAGAGGTACGGCGTCGACGCCTCGAACTCCGCGGCGCAGGTGTCGACGCGCTTGTAGACCGGGCGTACGCCGAGAGCATGCCGCTCTTTCCGCACCTCGGTCTCGGAGCGGTTCGTGAGCTTCGCGATCTGGCCGTCGGAGAAGCCGTTGCGCTTCAACTCGACGAGTCTTCGAGTCTTCGAGTCTTCGAGAGGCTCTCCTTGACGACGCGACGACTCGACGACTTGAAGACTCTGTTCGAGGCGAATGATCTTCGCGATCTCCCTCAGGAACCAGGGGTCGATGTACGACAGCGCGTAGATCTCCTCCACCGTCATCCCCGCGCGTAATGCGTCGCCCACGGCGAAGATCCGCTCGGGCGTCGGGATGCGCAGCAACTCCGGGAGCTTCTCGCGTGTGTGGCCGCGCGTCTCCAGGCCGGCCACTCCGATCTCGAGGGAACGCAGTCCCTTCTGCAGCGCCTCGTTGAACGTCCGCCCGATGGCCATCGACTCGCCGACGCTCTGCATCGAGAAGCTGAGGAGCTGTGGCGTGTTCGGAAACTTCTCGAACGAGAAGCGGGGAATCTTCACGACCACGTAGTCGATGGACGGCTCGAACGACGCCGGGGTCTTCTTCGTGATGTCGTTCGGAATCTCGTCGAGAGTGTAGCCAGCGGCGAGCTTCGCCGCGAATTTGGCGATCGGGAACCCGGTCGCCTTCGAGGCGAGCGCCGACGAACGCGACACGCGCGGGTTCATCTCGATGCAGATGCGGCGGCCCGTCTCCGGATGGACTGCGAACTGAATGTTCGAACCGCCGGTCTCGACGCCGATCGCGCGGATGATGCGCTTGGCCTCGTCGCGCATCGACTGATATTCGTCGTTGGTCAGCGTCTGTTGGGGGGCGACGGTGATGGAGTCGCCGGTGTGAACGCCCATCGGGTCGAAATTCTCGATGCTGCAGACGATGATCACGTTGTCCGCGCGGTCACGCATGACCTCCAGCTCGAACTCCTTCCAGCCGATCACCGATTCCTCGACGAGGACGCGGTGCACGGGCGAGAGGTCGAGTCCGCGCGTCACGATCGCCCGGAGCTCCTCGACGTTGTATGCGATGCCGCCGCCCGATCCGCCCAGCGTGAACGACGGGCGGACGACCAGCGGGTAGCCGATCCGCGCGGCGAAGTGCTCGGCGTCGTCGACCGAGGCCGCGTACGCCGACTGCGGCACGTCGACGCCGATGCTCATCATCTTTTCCTTGAAGAGCTGGCGATCCTCGGCGGTCTTGATGGCTTCGTAGTTCGCGCCGATCAGCTCCACTCCGTGCCGCTCGAGCGCGCCGTTCTCATACAGGGCCATCGCCAGGTTGATGCCCGTCTGGCCGCCGACGGTCGGAAGGATCGCGTCCGGTTTCTCGCGCTCGATAATGCGCTCCAGCGACTCGGGCGTCAGCGGCTCGACGTACGTCCGGTCCGCGAACTCCGGATCGGTCATGATCGTGGCCGGATTCGAGTTCACCAGGATGATCCGATAGCCCTCGTCACGCAGCGCCTTGCAGGCCTGCGTCCCCGAGTAATCGAACTCGACCGCCTGGCCAATGACGATGGGGCCGGAGCCGATGATGAGAATGCTTTTGATGTCGGACCGCTTGGGCATCGGAGGCGAATGATACAGTCCTGAGTCCTGAGTGCTGAGTCCTGAGTGCTGAGCTCCACCGGCCCACTCAGGACTGAGGACTCAGGACTCAGGACTCAGGTCATGAAGAGATTCATCGAGTGGGATTCCATCGAGGTCCGGGTCGACGGCACGAAGCTGAACGCGATGGCCGTTCAGATGGTCGCGAAAGACCCGATGATCGAGCGTCTGGAGTTGAAGTTCAGGAACGGTCTGCTGCGCGTCGAGGGGTCGGTGCGGAAGTTCATCAGCGTGCCGTTCACCGTCGACATCACCGAGATTCAAGCGAAGGGAACGACCGTGCGGGTGCCGCTCGCCCGCATCTCCGCGGGACCGATCCCGGTCCCCACGCTCCTCGTCGGCCTCGTCCGCGACAAGCTCCCGAAGGACCTCGTGCGCTATGAAGATCCGGCGACCCTGGTGGTGTCGCTGGACCGCTTCTTGCCACCGTTCGTGAGCGCCGACATCCAGAAGATCTGGATCATCGACGGCGGACTCGCCGTGACGCTCGGCAGAGGCGGCGCCGACATCGACGCCGATCTTTCCACGGGAGGATTGCATGTCTGAGCAGGACTTCGAAGAAACGATGCGCGAGAGCGCCGAGGTGACCGGGCCGGTCTCGCGCGAGCGCGCGAATCGCTTTTACGACCGGATGCGCGAGAGCATCCGCCATTATCTCGAAAACAAGGGATCGATGGCCGGAACGACGGGTGAGTACCTGCTCCTCGCGCCGGACGTGTTCGTGCTGCTGTGGCGGCTCGTCAACGACGGTCGCGTCAGCTCCAAGAACAAGGTGATGCTCGGCAGCGGTCTGGCGTACTTTCTCTTCCCTCTCGACATCATGCCCGAGGCGTTCCTGGGTCCGATCGGATACCTGGACGACCTCGTGTTCGGCGTGTACCTGCTGAACAAGATGCTCACCGACACCGATGTTGGGATCCTGCGCGAGCACTGGAGCGGACGCGACGACGTGCTCGACACGATCCGGAACGTGCTCAACGCGGCCGACAACCTCGTTGGCAAGGACATCCTAAAGAAGATCAAGAAGGCGATGAAGTGAGACATAAACCGATCGAAGGTAGCAGGCGCGGCCGATAGGTCGCGCCTTTTTTGTCCAACGCCGGTGGAAATTTGTGGACTTCAGTGGTCGCCAGTGGTACAAACGGTCACCGAAACAGCGGAAATTGGGCTCTACAGGTCGTGGAACTGAACGTACTCATGGGGCATAGCCCCACCAGAATCGACGAAAAGGGTCGCCTCAAGATCCCATCGACTTTCCGCAAGATCATTGAAGACCGTTACGGGCAGGACTACTTCATCACCTCGACCGATGGAGAGCGCGCGCTGGTGTACCCGATGGCGGTCTGGTTCGATTTCCAGGCCAGGCTGGCCAAAGTGCCCTCGACTTCGCAGGCGAAGCAGAAGCTGCTCGAGCGCGTCAACTACTTCGGCCAGGTGGGCACGATCGACGCGCAAGGGCGCGTGCTCGTGCCGGCGGTTCTCCGCGAAGTCGCGGGGATCACGGACGACGTGGTCGTCCTCGGCAGCCAGGACCACCTCATCGTCTGGAATGAGCCGAAGATCCAGAAGCGGCTGTCCGAAACGCCGCTCACGGCGGATGACTTCAAGGAGCTGGAGCTCCACGGCGTGTGAGTTGCGTCGCACCTGGCGACGATGAAACACGAACCTGTTCTTTTAGAACCGATCCTCGAGTACCTCGAGCCCAACCGTCCAGACGGCGTTCTCGTCGACGCAACGGTAGGACTTGGCGGGCATGCGGAAGCGCTCCTGGAGCGACATTCGGACGTCCGCCTGATCGCGATCGATCGTGATCCCGAGGCGCTCGCGCGGTCGCGGGAGCGGCTGAGCCGTTTCGGTGACCGGGTGACGCTCGTCCGCGGACGTCACGAGTCGCTCATTGACATCCTGAAGCAGTCCGGCGTCGAGGGCGTCAGCGGCCTCCTCGCCGACCTCGGTGTTTCGTCGATGCAACTCGACGATGCGTCGCGCGGATTCTCGTTCCGTTTCGAGGGCCCGCTCGACATGCGCATGGGATCGGAAGGGAGGAGCGCGGCGGATCTCGTCAACGATCTGGACGAATACGAGCTGACGCGGGTTCTTCGCGATTACGGCGAAGAGCCGATGGCGCGAAGAATCTCCAGAGCCATCGTGGAGGCGCGCAAGGAAGCGCGGATCGAGACGACCGCGCAACTGGCGGGCGTGATCCGTAGCGTGAAGAAACCGAGGTTCAGGGAGATCGATCCGTCGACGCTCACTTTCCAGGCGCTGCGCATCGCGACGAACGAAGAGCTGGTCGGACTCGACCACTTCGTGGATGACGCCGTGAGCGTGCTCGAGCGCGGCTCGCGCGTCGCGATCATCTCGTTTCACTCGCTCGAGGATCGCATCGTCAAGCGTGCCTTCCGCAGGCTCGAAGGCGAGTGCACGTGCCCGCCGAACATGCCCATCTGCGGGTGCGGCGCGAAGGCGCTCGTCGAGGTGCTGACCGGAAGGCCGGCGACTGCTTCAGAAGAGGAGGAGGCGCGGAATCCGCGCGCTCGCAGCGCAAAGCTGAGAGTCGCGGAGAGGGTGTGAAGAGGTTGCCCGTTGCCCGTCGCCCGTTGCCGAGGAGCTGTCGAGCAGGAGCGAGACAGCACGGGGAACGGACAACGGGGAACGGGCAACGCGGCTCGGAGTCGTCGAGCAAGGGTGAAGGTTGGGGAAGGGTTGGGTGTGTGTGGGGTGTGGGAGCTCGGGAGGGGTGGAGCGTGGAGCGTGGGTGTGTGTGGATGGCTTTTCGGACCTCGCTAGTAGGCAGATCTTCACCCTTGCTCGTTGATTTCGAGCGTACTCGGTCATGTATACGCAGAAGAAGCCCATCGACAACACGCACATCGTTCGCGAGAGGGATCGCCAACGAAACCGCGAGCTGGCCGCCATCCTCTCCCTCGGCGTGCCGATCGGCCTCTTTCTGCTCCTGTTCACCTGGCAGAACCTCGAGGTGATCCGCCTCGGCCGCGAAGCGACGCGGCTCCAGAAAGATCTCAAGAGCGTCGAGGCCGAGCACAAGGCCCTGCAGGCCGAGCTCGATCGCATGACTTCGTTCGATGCCGTCGAGCGGAAAGCATCCGCGCTCGGATTCGCGGCGACGGATTCGAAGGCGATCGTCGTGGTTCAGAGAGCAGAGGGCAGAGCGCAGAGCACAGAAGCTCCTGGACCGTCGGCAGGTATCCGATGATCGACTTCTGCGCTCGGCCCTCTGCGCTCTGCCCTCCGGACGGGAGGCGGTAGGTGTCCATCTTCCACCGGCGTCTCCTCCAGGTCTTTGCCCTGCTGGCCGCGTGGGGAGTCATCGTCGTCGCTCGCCTCGTGCAGGTGCAGCTCGTGCGGCACGACCACTATGTGGCGAGGGCGCAGCGCCAGCAGGAGCGGACGCTCGCGTTGAATCCCGTGCGTGGCTCGATCCTCGACTCGCGCCTGCGCGTCCTCGCCGAGAGCATCGCCGCCGAGTCGATCTACGCCGATCCGCAGGCGATCACCAACCGGCGAGCCGTCGCGCGGGCCCTGGCGAAGGTGCCCGGCGTCGGCGTCACCGCGCGCGAGCTCGAGGCCAGGCTGAAGGGCGATGGCAGCTTCGCCTGGATTGCGCGACAGCTTCCTCTCGAGGTCTCGGCCGAGGTGCGTAAGCTGAAGCTGCCCGGCATCTACTTCATGGAGGCGCACCGCCGCACGTACCCGCGGGCGATGCTGGCTGCGAACGTCATCGGATACGTCGGCGTCGACGGCGACGGTCTGGCCGGGATCGAGCATTCGTTCGATGCGTACGTCAAAGGGACGCCGGGCAAAGTCACCTTGCTCAAGGACGCCCGTAAGGGCATCTACCTGGTCGGGGGCGACGGCGCGAATCGTCCGCGCGACGGACAGCACGTCGTGCTGACGATCGACGCCGTCGTTCAGTTCATCGCCGAGCGGGCTCTGAAGAACGCCGTCGACACGTACCGCGCCGCAGGTGGCGCGGTCATCGTCATGGACCCGAACACGGGCGACATCCTGGCGATGGCCTCCGCGCCCACGTTCGATCCGAACCGCTTCCGCGACTTCTCGCCGGCGGCGTGGAAGAACCGCGGCGTGCAGGACGCGTACGAACCCGGCTCGACGTTCAAAATCATCACCGCCGCGGCCGGTCTGGAAGAGCGCATCGTGACGCCGTCGCAGATCCTCGATTGCGGCAACGGCGAGATCACGGTCGCGAACATCACCATCCGCGAGCACGACGGCAAGCGCTACCAACTCCTTTCATTCGAGGACGTGATCGTCAACTCGTCGAACGTGGGCAGCGCCCGCGTCGGCCTGGAGCTCGGACAGGAGCGCTTCGATCAGTGGATCCGCCGCTTCGGTTTCGGCGAGAAGACCGGCTTGCCTCTGCCCGGCGAATCGCCCGGCCTGCTGCGCCGCGTGCAGCGCTGGACGGCGGTCTCACCCGCGAGCCTCTCCATCGGCCAGGAGATCGGCGCCACGCCGCTGCAGATCATCCGCGCGGTGAGTGCCGTGGCAACGGGGGGCGAGCTGGTCGAGCCGCGGATCGTGAAGAGGGTCATCGACGATCAGGGGGACACCGTCTTCGAGCCGCCGCGGCGGAAGCCGGTGCGCGTCATTTCGGAGAAAACGGCCGCGGTGCTGAACGAGATTCTGAAGAACGTCGTCGCCCGCGGGACCGGAACGAATGCCGCGCTCGCGGAGCACGTGGTGGCCGGCAAGACCGGCACGGCGCAAAAGGCCGTGGGGCGAGGCGGTTACGTCGACGGGCTGTATCTCAGCTCGTTCGCCGGGTATGTACCCGCCGACCGGCCCCGGCTGGCGATCCTCGTCGTGATCGACGAGCCGCGGCCTCATCACTACGGAGGGACCGTGGCGGCGCCGGCGTTCCGGGAGATCGCCGAGGGGGCGTTGCGATACCTCGGCGTTTCGCCGTCGCTGCCGTCGCGGTCGATTGGTCTCGGGGAGCCGCTGCTGGCCGCGTTTTCGCAACCCGGCCCCTCTGCCGGTCCGGCGTCAGGGATGCCTGATTTGCGAGGACTCGACGCACGTGCTGCGATCGCGCGCGCGGTGTCCAGCGGCCTCGCCGTGCGGACCATCGGAAGTGGAGTGGTGACGTCACAAGATCCTCAACCCGGCGGAGCTTTGCCCGCCAACGGCAGCGTGACGCTGCGGCTGGAGGCGCGCGGATGAAGCTCGCAGATCTCCTCCGCGGCGTCCCGGTGCGCGAAGTGCGCGGCGAGGCGAGTCTCGACATCACGGCAGTGACTCCCGACTCGCGGCTGGTCACGAAGGGCTCTCTGTTCGTTGCGATCCCCGGCACTGTGAAAGACGGCACACAGTTCATTCCTCAGGCGATCGAGAAAGGCGCGGCCGCGATCGTGGCGGCGTCTCCGTCGGCAACCGCCAACCGCCAATCGCCAACCGTCCTCGTCGACGATGCTCGCGCCGCGCTCGCCCTCATCGCGGCGAACTTCTACGACCGCCCTGCCGGCCGGCTTTCTCTGGTCGGTGTGACCGGTACCTCGGGGAAGACGACGACGACGCGCATGATCGAGTCGGTCTTCGACGCAAGCGGCGACCCCGTGGGTCTCATCGGCACGATCGAGTATCGCGCCGGGGACGAGCGGTTGAACGCCGACCGGACCACGCCCGATGCCGTCGTCCTGCAGGAGTGGTTCGGGAAGATGGTCGCGGCGGGCGTGAAGCATGCGGTGATGGAAGTCTCGTCCCACGCGCTCGCGCTCAAGAGGACGCACGGCGTGCATTTCGCCGCTGCCGTCTTCACCAATCTCTCGCGCGAGCATTTCGACTTCCACACGGACTTCGAGGACTACTTCGGAGCGAAGAAGATCCTGTTCGATCAGATCGACCGCACGCGGAGGACCGCGATCGTCAACCTTGACGACGAGTATGGGCGCCGTCTCGCGAGCGAGCTCGGTGCGGCCGCGCTCAGCTTCGGCCGCGAGCAGTGCGACGTTCGTCCCGCGAGCGACTTCTCGATCACCGTCGGAGGCTTGCGCGGCGTGGTGAACACGCCGTACGGCGACGTTCACGTGGAGTCGAGCCTTCTCGGATTGCCGAACCTTTACAACTGGCTGGGAGCGATCGGCGCGGCGCTCGTCGTCGGGATTCCGATTCATGAGATCGAGGCGGGGATTCGGAACCTGAAGTCCGTGCGCGGGCGCTTTGAGCGCGTCGGCGAATCGAAGCCGACGGTGATCGTCGACTACGCGCACAAGCCGGACGCGCTGGAGAAGCTCCTTCACGCCGTGCGCGACATCGCCGGAGAGCGCCGCGTCTCGGTTGTCTTCGGTTGCGGCGGCGACCGCGACCGCGGCAAGCGCCCGCAGATGGGCGAGATCGCCGCGCGCCTTGCCGACCACGTCGTGGTCACCAGCGACAACCCCCGCAGTGAAGACCCTCAGGCGATCATCGACGAGATCGCAGACGGAATCGCCTCCAACGAAGCGCTGAAGATCCGCGACCGCCGCGAGGCCATCGAGAAGACCGTTCTCGAGGCGGGCGATGACGACGTGATCGTGATCGCCGGCAAGGGGCACGAGACGTATCAGGTGATCGGCGACCAGGTCGTGCATTTCGACGACCGTGAAGAAGCGGAATTCGCTCTTAAAAAGAGATATACAAAAGCATCTTGATATTCGACATGAAATTAACGTACTATTCAAGTTGCCCGATCAGGTGTCGCGTTCCGGCTCCGTCGGTCGGTTTCGGCGAGGGTGGATGGTTGGTGTTCGCCAGGCAGTTCTCGGGGAAGGGGACGAGCAATGGCGACGAAACGCGGCGGAGCCGGAAGACAGCATCGCTTCGAGTGCTGAGTGCTGCGTGCTGGGTGCGGAAGCCCATTCCGTCCAGCGGATGCCACTCAGCACTCAGCACGCAGCACTCAGCACTGGTGAAGGGAGGGCGGCGATGCCCCGCCTGACCTTCTCCCAACTCGCCGAGATGATCGGCGGCACCCTCGTCCAGGGTGGGGAGGTCGAGGCCTCTTCCGTCGTCATCGACTCGCGCGAGGTGAAGGCCGACTCAGTCTTTTTCGCCATCCGGGGTGAGCGGCTCGATGGCCATGACTATCTTCCGCAGGCTCTCGAGACCGCGCGCGGAGCCGTCGTGTCTCGCGTTCCGGACAACACGGACAGGGCAATCATCAAGGTCGGCGACACGACGGTCGCGCTGCAACAGCTCGCGAAGGCGATCCGGGAGCGTTACGACTTCCTCCTCATTGGAATCACAGGCTCCGCGGGGAAGACCACGACGAAGGAGATGATCGCGACCTTGATCGCCACGGAGCGCCGCACGTTCAAGTCCTGGGGCAACTTCAACAACCACATCGGCGCGCCGCTCTGTCTCGACAACGTTCCCGACGACGCGCAGGTGGTCATCAGCGAGATGGGGATGAACCACGCCGGCGAGATCGCCGAGATCGCCGGTCTGATGCGCCCGAACGTCGGGGTCTACACGAACATCGCCCCGGTGCACATCGAGTTTTTCGGCACGATCGAGAAGATCGCCGCCGCGAAACGCGAGCTCCTCGAGAATCTGGCCCCGAACGGCACCGTCGTCGTCAACAACGACAACGAGCACGTCGTGCGGATCAGCAGCGACTTCGAAGGTCCCAAGGTCACCTATGGCGTCGAGCACGACGCGCAGTACCGCGCGACGGCCATCCGCGAGCGCGGCCTCCTGGGCACGCGCTTCACGCTCGTGGCCGAGGGCGCTCAGCGCGAGCTCGAGCTCGTGCTTCCCGGGCGGCACAATCTCGACAACCTCCTCGCCGCCATCGCCACGGCGCGTGCGGTCGGCATCTCGTGGGAGGGGATCAAGCGCGGCGTGCGCGACGTCAAACCGGCGTACCACCGTGGCGTCATCCTTCCCTGGAACGGCGCCACGATCTATGACGACACCTACAACTCGAATCCGTACGCGCTGAAGCGGACGCTCGAGCTGATGACCCAGGCCGAGGCGACGCGGAGGATTGCGGTCATCGGCGACATGCTCGAGCTGGGCGAGCAGGAGTTGGAATTCCACCGAGACGCCGGACGCGCGATCTCCAAGGCGATCGACGTCGTGGTCGGGGTCGGCAAGCGCACGCAGGCGCTGCTCGACGGCGCGCGCGAAGCCGGATTCGCCGACGATTCCCTCCGCCACTTCGACGATGCACAACAGGCGGGCGAGTTTCTGAAAGGCGAGATCCGCGAGGGCGATCTCGTGTTGCTCAAAGGGAGCCGCGGAGTCGGTCTCGACAAGACAGTGGCGATCCTCGAGACCGCCAACCGCCAACCGCCAACCGCCAACCGGGAGGGTGCCTGATGCTTTATCACCTCCTCTACGAGCTGCGCGACGTCTTCGTCGGCTTCGGGGTTTTCCGGTACATCACTTTCCGGACGGCGTTCGCGGCGCTGACGGCGCTGCTCATCTCGCTCATCCTCGGGCCCTGGCTCATCGAGCGGATGCGCCACATCAAGCTCGGGCAGTTCATCCGCGAGGAGGGGCCGAAGTCCCACCAGGCCAAGGCGGGGACGCCGACCATGGGCGGGATCCTCATCACCGTCGCCATCATCATCCCCACGATCCTCTGGGCGGACATCCTCAACCCCTACATCTGGATCGTGCTCTTCGTGACCGCCGCGTACGCGGCGATCGGCTTCGTCGACGACTATCGAAAGCTGGCGAAGAAGCGGAATCTCGGCCTGACGCCGGCGGAAAAGTTCGGCGCGCAGTTCGCCGTGGCGGCACTCGCGGCGCTGGCGATTGCGTACCTGCCGATGCTCAAGAACAATTACTCGACGTCGATCACGTTTCCGTTTCTCAAAGACGTCGCCCTGAACCTCGGTCTGCTCTACATCCCGTTCGTGATGATCGTGCTCGTCGGCGCCTCGAACGCGGTGAACCTCACCGATGGACTGGACGGCCTGGCGATCGGATCGGCACTGATCGCCGCGGTCACGTACACCGTGCTCACGTACGCCGCAGGGCACGCGCGCATCGCGGATTATCTGCGCATCGCGTGGGTGCCGCAGACGGGCGAGCTGGCGGTGTTCTGCGGCGCCATGGTCGGTGCAGCGTTGGGCTTTCTCTGGTTCAACGCGCATCCGGCCGAGATCTTCATGGGCGACGTCGGGTCGCTCGCGCTAGGAGGCGCGATCGGCTGTCTGGCCGTGATGATCAAGCAGGAGCTACTACTGGTCATCGTCGGCGGGCTGTTCGTGGTCGAGGCGCTGTCGGTCATTCTGCAGGTGGCCTCGTTCAAGATCACAGGCCGCCGCATCTTCAAGATGTCGCCACTGCATCACCACTTCGAGCTGTCGGGGTGGAAGGAGACCAAGGTCGTCGTCCGCTTCTGGATCATCGCGGTGATCTTCGCAATGATCGCGCTGGCGACGCTGAAACTGAGATGAGAGTCTCAGAGTCGCACAGTCGCAAAGTCTCAAAGCCGGGTGTGGCCGCCTGGGTGGGAGGGCCTTTGCGACTTTGCGACTTTGCGACCTTGCGACTCGGTGATCGGAGCGGCGCATGAGCAGGATCCTCGTACTTGGCGCCGCGAAATCCGGAGTGGCCTCGGCGAACTTTCTCGCCGCGCGCGACGACTCCGTCGTGCTCGCGGACCAGAGCGCCGCGCCGGCGCTGCCATACGCACTCGACGAGCGCGTGGAGCGCGCGTTCGGCCGCGACGATTTCGCGCTGCTCGATGGCGTGAACGAGATCGTGATCAGCCCCGGCGTTCCGATGACGATTCCCCTGCTCGGAGAGGCATCAGCGCGCGGCATCCGGGTCACCGGCGAAATCGAGCTTGCGTACCGGCACCTCGAGGGAACCGTCATCGCCGTTACCGGCTCGAACGGGAAATCCACCACGACGGCGCTCATCGGAGAGATCCTCAAAGTCGCGGGACGCCAGCCGATCGTGGCCGGGAACATCGGGGAGCCGCTCATCGCCGCGCTGGACGAGACGGGTCCGCGCACGTACGTCCTCGAGCTCTCCTCGTTCCAGCTCGAGGCGGTGGACACCTTCCGCGCGAACGTCGCGCTCGTGCTCAACATCACGCCCGATCACATGGATCGCTATTCCACGTTCGACGCTTATGCCGCGGCCAAATATCGGATCTTCCGCAATCAGCAGCCGGGCGACACCGCGATCGTGAATGCGAGCGACCGGCGGGAAGGCGGCCGTGACGCGCGCGTCCGCCAGTGGCGGTTCTCCGCGACGAAACGCGTCGAGCTCGGCGCGTGGCTGGAGGGGGACGCGCTGGTCACGAATGTCAGCGATCAGGAGCGCCGCATTCCGCGGGCCTCCCTCAAGCTGCAGGGACAGGCGAACGTGGAGAACGCACTCGCGGCATGGCTGGCCGCACGCGCGGTCGGTGTGAACGACATGGACGTGCAGATCGCCTTCGGCACGTTCGCCGGGCTGCCCCACCGCATGGTCCTCGTGCGCGAGCTCGATGGGGTGCGCTGGGTGAACGACTCGAAAGGGACGAACGTCGACGCGACGCTGGCGTCGCTGGAGGGGTTCGAGGCCGGTCGCGTGATCCTCATTCTCGGGGGCAAGGACAAGGCCGGCGAGTTCGAGCGGATGCGCGAGCTCGTCGCCGCGAAGGCCCGCACCGTGCTGGCGATCGGATCCGCGGCGCAGCGCGTCGCGTCCGCGCTCGACGGGACCACGGAGATCGTGTCCGCGAGCGACATGCGGCACGCGATCGAGTGGGCCCGCGCGAATGCGAAAGCAGGCGAAACGGTCCTGCTTTCGCCGGCGTGCGCGAGCTTCGATCAATACAGGAACTTCGAGCACCGCGGAGAGCACTTCGAGGAGCTCGTGAGGGGACTCCGATGACCGGTTGGGGGTTGGCGGTTGGCGGTTGGCGGGAGAGTCCCACGCGCGCTGCTGTTCTTCGTGGACGGGTGGTGGCTTCCCGCCAACCGCCAACCGC
>CAZLGP010000078.1:0-20931 GCA_964558905.1 uncultured Thermoanaerobaculia bacterium
TGACTTCGTCCGCGGTCATGCCCGCGGGCGTATACGGCACCATGCCGTAGCGGTAGTCGGGATCGAGCCACCATTTGTCGAAGATCAGGCGCCCCTCGTCCTGCAATCGACCATAGAGAGGGGTACCGGGGAACGGCGTGAGGTGATTGAAGGCGACGATGTAGAACTTGTGGCGTTCCGCGAACCGGACCACCTCGTTCAATGACTCGTACGAATCGCCGTCATAGCCGAGGATGAACGTCACGTAGAGACGCATGCCGTGGCGGCGGAGATTCTCCAGCGCCACCTCGTAGCCGCCCTTCATCGTATTGAAGGACTTGTGCATTTTTCTGAGGTTCGTCGGATTGAGCGATTCGAATCCGATGAGCAGCCCCTGGCACCCGCTGGCCTTCAACAGCTTCAACAGCTCCTCGTCATGGGCGACGTTGATCGACGCCTGACTGACCCAGCGGATCTTCAACGGGATGAGCTGGCGATACAGCTCCTTCGCCTCGTCCAGATTGGAGGTGATGTTGTCGTCGACGAAAAAATAGAGCGGCTTCTTCATCCGCTTCACTTCCTCGCAGACCTCCTCCGCGGGGCGGCGCGTCTGTGTACTCGCGAACACCGACTGGATCGCGCAGAACTCGCAGGCAAAGTGA
Source organism: uncultured Thermoanaerobaculia bacterium (assembly GCA_964558905.1). Taxonomy (GTDB): domain Bacteria; phylum Acidobacteriota; class Thermoanaerobaculia; order Gp7-AA8; family Gp7-AA8; genus QHVT01. Next base: position 642 of record CAZLGP010000078.1, read on the forward strand.
CAGCCGCGCCCCGCCTCGACGAGCCCGAGGGGGAGATAGCGTTTGCCGAGGAAGATGCTGCGGTCGGCGATGGCGCCGGCGAGCGAGGGACGCTTCGGCGCGCGGTATACGGGCTGCAGTCTCCCCGCGCGCGCGTCTTCGATCACCTGGGGCCACAGTCCCTCGGCCTCGCCGATGACCACCGACTCCGCGTATTCGCCGACTTCGTCCGGCACGAGCGTCGCGTGAAAGCCGCCCATGACCACCGGGACGCCGCGCCTCCGGTACTCGGTCGCGATCTCGTATGCGCGCCGCGCGGTGTAGGTCTCGACGCTGATGGCGACGAGGTCCGTCGGCTCGTCGTACGGGATGACTTCCATGCGGTCGTCGTAGAACTTCACGTCGACGTCACGCGGAGTCAAACCCGCGAGGACCGCCGGCGCGAGCGGCTCCATCTGCCACGTCCGGATGTACTTCGTGCCGATACGCCTGCCGATGCAGGGATGGATGAGAGTGAGGAGCATGGTCAGGTCAGTTGGCGGTTGGCGGTAGGCGGTTGGCGGAGGAGCGCGCGACGGATAAATTCTCGGTGGAAGGAGCGGGAGATTCACGCCTGCCGATAGAGAGATGGATGAGAGCGAGAAGCATGGTCAGGTCAGTTGGCGGTTGGCGGTTGGCGGTTGGCGGGGGAGCGCGCGACGGATAAATTCTCGGTGGAAGGGGCGGGGATTCCCGCCTGCCGATACAGGGATGGATGAGGGTGGGGCGGGCGCATGGTCAGGTCAGTTTCCGGTTGGCGGTTGCGGGGGAGCGCGCGACGGACAGATTCTCGGTGGAAGGGCGGGGGGCCTCCCGCCAACTGTCAACCGCCAACCGCCAACCGGACGGGCGGGTGGGAAGCGCCCAATCACACGTGTAGTACTTGTTCAAATGATGCGCGTAGAAGCGATAGCCAAGATTCGCCGGAATCGCGATCGGCAACTGCACGCGCGCGCCGGCGAGACGCTTGAACATCCCGCGATAGCTGTATGTCCTCTTCCAGGCGCGCTCCGTCCCCTGCAGGAGCTCCTCGGCCGTCATGCGCGCGGGCCGATAGACGACGTGCTGTCCGTCGTAATACGACCAGTCGCTGGTGAGGATGCGCCCTTCACGCTCGAGGCGCGTGTACAGCGGCGTGCCGGGGAACGGGGTCATGATCGCGTAACGCGGGAGGTCGATGTGGGCGTCGATTGCGAACTGCGCGGTGCGCTCGAAGACTTCTGTCGTGTCGTCGTCGAAGCCGAAGACGAAGCAGCCCTGGATGGCGATGTCGTGCGCGTGCAGCTTCTCGATGACCGTCCGGTACTCGACGCGGGCGTTGAAGTTCTTGCGCGACTCCGCGAGGGCGCCGTCGGACAGTGACTCGAATCCGAGGAGGAGGCCGCCGCAGCCGCTCCTCGCGGCGAGGTCGAGGAGCTCGTCGTCCCAGGCGATCATCGTCGTCGCCAGGCCGCCCCAGCGGATGCGCAGAGGGATCAGCGCGCGGAAGAGCTCCTTCGCGTAATTAGTGTCGGAAATGAGATTGAGGTCGAGAAAGATCAGCTTCTTCGGCCGCATCTGCCGGACGTCGGCGACGACGTCGCCGATCGGCTTCTGCAGCGGGCGTCCCCACGCCGACGGGACGACGCAGAACTCGCACTTGTGTATGCAGCCGCGGGTCGCCTCGATCGTGTGCGGAGTGATGTAGTACTTCGCGGGGAGCATGTCGCGACGCGGAATGGGGAGGTTTTCGAGTTTGAGATCGTGCGACTGGTCGTAGCGTGCCTTCAGCTCGCCTCGCGCGAAGTCGCGAAGCAGCCGCGGCCACGTTTCCTCCGCGTACCCCACAACCGTCGCGTCCGCATGCTGCATCACCTCATCCGGCAACAGCGTCGCGTGCACGCCGCCGATGACGACCGGGATCCCTCTTTTGCGAAAGTGCGCGGCGAGCTCATACGAGCGCGGCGCGGTGCCGGTGATCGCGCTGATCCCGACGAGGTCGGCAGGCGCATCGGGATCGATGTCGTCGATCCCTTCGTCCATCAGCACGACCTCGGCGTTCAGCTCCGGCGGAACCAGCGACGCGAGGGTCGTCAACGTGAGCGGCTGATAGCGCAGGGATTTCTTCCAGATGCCGGTCTTGTGGCGGTACAGCGGCCCGCGGGGGGAGATGAGGAGGATGCGCATGGTTTTGATTTTATATCCCGCGCGGAGACGCGGGATCTCAGGTGCCCTCACGATCGACGTGTTTCAGCGAGCTCAGCGAGGGGGCACCGAAGATCCCAAAGAGAGCAAAATGAGGCGTGTAGTGGGAGGGTCGATGCTTCTTGTCTGGATTCTTGGCTTCAGCGTCGTTGGGAGCGTTGGCTCCGTGGCCGGCGCCAGTCTGATGCTCGCATTCCCGGAACGGGTGCGGCGCGTGCTCATCCCGTGTCTGATCAGCTATGCGACCGGAACGCTCCTGGCCGCGGCGTTTCTCGGAATGATTCCAGCGGCGCTCGCCGCGAAGCCCGCGCTCGCCATTACATCGACAGTCCTCGGCGGGATCATTCTGTTCTTTCTTCTCGAGAAGATCGTCCTGTGGCGACACTGCCATGACGAAGAGTGCATGCCACACCATGGCCGGGCCGCGCCGCTGATCCTGATCGGCGACTCGTTTCACAACTTCGTCGACGGCATCGTCATCGCGGCGGCGTTTCTCACGTCCGTGCCTCTCGGCATCGCCGCGGCGACGGCGGTGGTCGTGCACGAGATCCCGCAGGAAGTCGGCGACTTCGCGATCCTCCTCGACGCGGGCTACAGCCACCGCAAAGCGATCCTTCTGAATGGTCTCTCCGCGTTCGCCACAGTGCCGGGAGCGCTCCTCGGTTTCTGGTCGCTCGCCGCGCTGCAGGCGACGTTGCCGTTCATCCTGGCCTTCTCCGCCGCCAGCTTCATCTACGTCGCCACCGCCGATCTGATCCCGGGCCTGCACCGAACCCCGGCGCTCCGCGCCGCGATCCGGCAAATGGTCCTGCTCCTCGCCGGAGTGGCAACGATCGCGATCCTCCGCCTCGGCCATTGACGCAACCACTGGCCAATTGCCAGTGCCCACTGGCCAGAATGTTCGGGCTTGCGGCCCCGGCGCTGCTGCCCTGGCAACTGGCTACCGGCAAACTGCCATTTCCCTACCTCGGGGCAGCCGGTTCGAACGCGTCTCCACCCCGCCGCCACAACATCGCGCTGATCCACCAACGCCCGCGCCGCCGGAACAACTGAATGCTCTTGATGGCGCGGGCCACCACCTCGCCGCCACGGCAGGTGCGGATCTCGTAGGCGCTCAGCACGTGCGCGACGTCGCCAAACTCGCGGCTCTCGCGCCACAGCTCCCCTTCCCAGAAGCTCGGCAGCGCGCCGGAGTCGATCATGGCCTCGAGATTGGACTGGAACGAGGGCAGGTCGAATTCGAAGACTCCTTCGTCGTTCACGCGCACCAGGCGCGCGCCGGGGGCGAAGAGCTCGAGCTGACGGCGCCAGTCGGGCCGACTCCCGGCCTCAAAGCACATCGAGGCGTACATCTCCGTGATGACCCGGTCGAGATCCATCCGCTGCGCGAAGAATACCGTGGCGTACGCCGGGGGAGAACGGCATAATGACCGAAATCCCGATCAACGGAAGCCCGCCGGAGGTCATCAGGCATGCGCAATAGAAAGTCCTGTCTTCATTCTCCGGGATGCCGTCCGTCGCGCGAAGGTGCCCCGCCGCGGCCGCCGCGCAGGCCGTCACCATCCCCCTCGTCCGCGGCCCGTTTCAGGTCGACTTCGGCCCGTTGAGGCAATCGTGAGCGAGACACGCGTAACGCGACACTCCTGGGACGACATGCCACGCGAGACGGTGGCGGACGGCATCAGCCGCCGCTTCATCAACGGCGACCAGATGATGCTGACCCATATCTACTTGCGCAAAGGGGCGGTGGTGGCGAAGCATTCCCATCCCAACGAGCAGTTCACTTACGTGCTGGAAGGGACCCTGCGGTTCTGGATCGGTGAGAACGGCTCGGACGTGTTCGACGTGCGCGGCGGCGAGGTGCTGCACATCCCGTCGAACGTTCCCCATCGAGTCGAGGCCATCGAGGACACGATCGACATCGATGTCTTCAGCCCGCCGCGCCAGGACTGGCTCGACGGCACCGACGACTATTTCCGGCGGCAGTAGCCAGGGAGGACGTCATGAATGCCACTCACCGCTGTCGCGGTCTTCTCGCGGTGGTCCCGCCATACACCATCTCCGGGCCGCCCGCAGGCACGGCTTATCTGCTGGGGATGCTGAAGGCCCACGGCATCGACGACTTCGGCTTCGTCGATCTCCGCGTGGGCTGTCCGGAGTGGCCGTCGCTCACCTACAACGCCATCGGCGCATCCGGCGAGCACTTCGCCTTCGACGTGCCCGATCTCCCGCTCGTCCTCCACCTCCTGCGCAGTTGGCCGGCGCGCGACGTCTGGGAGGACTTCGAGACCCTGCCCTGGGTGCGGTCGTACTGCCGGGAGCGCTCGCTCACGCCCTCGGTTCTCGGCGACAGTCTGCGCCGAACCGAGAAGTTGCTGTCGCGCTGGGCGGCGACGCTCGACGGCCCGGCGATCGTCGGCTTCACCACCTGGATCTCGAACTATCTGACCACGCTCATGGCCGCCGCGGAAATCAAGCGCCTGGCCAAACCACCATTCATCGTCATCGGCGGCCCGCAGTGCACGGACAGCGAGGTCGCGGGCGACCTGGCCGTCGCGTGCGGACTGGTCGACGCGGTGGTGGTCGGCGAGGGCGAGCAGACACTCCTCGAATTGCAGGCGCGGGTCGATCCCGCCACGCGCACCCTCTCCGGCGCGCCGCCTCCAGGCGCGAAAGTCTTCCGCGACGGCAATGTCCAGTGGGGCGGCCGCAGACCGCTGATGCGTCTCGACGACATGCCGCTGCCCGACTTCGACGCCATGGACCTCGACGTCTACAGCGACAAGACCCGCCAGATCAGCTATCAACTCTCGCGCGGCTGCACGGACAAGTGCGAGTTCTGTAGCGAGTGGGTGTTCTGGGAGCGCTTCCGCGCCGCCTCGCCCGGGCGCACAGTGGCCAATCTCGGCGAGCTGCAGCGCCGCACCGGCTTCGGTCATGTGACCTTCTCCGACTCGCTGCTCAACGGCAGCGCGAACCGCCTGGTCGGCTTCGCCGAGCACGTCCTCTCCGCGAACCTGCACTTCTCCTGGTCCGGATTCGTGCGCGCGGACATCACAAAGCCGGTGGCGAAGCTACTCTCGCGCGCGGGCCTGCGCCACGTCTTCATCGGCGTGGAGTCGCTCTCCGACGCTACGCTGTCCTTGATGCACAAGCGGCGCGTCGGCGCGGACAATCTACGCGCCATCGAGGCCTTCCTGGCCGCCGGCATCTCCGTCTCCGCCGGCGTGATCGCCGGCTTCCCGGGCGACACGCGCGACAACTTCGAGAACACCACCCGCGTGCTCCGCTCCATCCTCCGCAAGCATGGCCAGAAGTTCCAGGCCTCGGTCGAGCCGTTCGTGGTCTTGCCGTCGGCAACGATCTTCAAGAGACACGAGCAGTTCGGCCTCTCGCTCGTACCGTGGCCCGAGGAAGTCATCGACATGGCTCCCGCGGTTGCGGACGTGACCCGCCGGTGCATGGCGCGGGTCGAAGGAGAGGACCAGGCCGCCGAGCGCAAGCGCCGCTTCTTCTACGCGCGCAAGCAACTGATGCCGTCGTTCAAAGTGACGAAAGCCTGCGATCTTCCGCCGACCGACAGGCTGCGAACGGTCACGCTGAGCGACGAATGGGCAGTGGCCCTCGGCCCCGAGGCAGCCACGCGCGACGCGTGGCTGCTGACGGCGCAGGAGCTCGAGGAGCTCTCCGCCGCGCCGATGACGCCGCAGGTTCTCGACCAGCGCGTCGGGCCGATGCAGATCCGCTGGCGGCGTCCGCTCGCCCCCGGTGCGGGCGCGCGCGGCGTGACGCTCGACCTGGCAAAGCGATTCGGGCTGCATCCCGCCGTCGTGGCGCGGCGCGATTCGGACGAGCTGATGGTGATGAACCTCGACACCGAGCTCCTGTACCGCATGGACGGTCCGGCGACGCGGCTGGCGGAATTGCTGAGCGACGACCTGTGCTCGCTCGACGAGATCGCCGCGTACGCGGGCGAGCCGCTCGACGAGACGGTCGCGGACTGGTGGTCGAAGCGGCTCCTGATGGGAATTCCGGCGTCCGCTCACTGAGCGGCGGGCCACACCTTCGCCGAGTCGAACGCCTTCGGATCGACGGCGATCATCCTCAGCTCGCTGGTGTACGTGCGCCCTGCCGCATCGCGCAGCCACAGTCCGTCCGGGCCCGGCAGCATCTCGGAGATCGTGATGTGCGGCGCGCCGCGCGCGAAGCGGGCGAGCATGTCCGTCGACACCGGCGACGACAGATCGGCGTAGATCGGCTTGACCTCGCCGGGCACGCGGACGAACACGCGCTCGGGGATGCCCAGGAGCTCGCGCCACTGCCGCACGTCAACCGGAACCGACGAAATGCGCCACTGCGCGCGGTTCACGACCAGCGGTCCGATCCATCGACGCGGGGAAACCTGGGCGCCGTCGTGCAGCGTGAAGGCGGTCGCCGCGTGCAGCTTCACCCGGCGCTCGAACACCTGCAGCAGATCGAAGCGCAGCGACTTGCCCACCGCGAGCAGGCGCGCCTCCGATTCCACGACATCGAAGTCCGCCGCGCGCAGAACCTGATCGGCGGGACGGTCGGAGGCGAACGCGTCGCCGACGTCGAGATGCCAGTGATGCCTCGCCAGGCGCGCGTCGTGCGTCGAGCGCGCGTACTCCTCCCACGGAATCGGACTGACCAGCGGCTCGGGAAAATCGAGCTGCCACTCGTTCGCAAGCTCGTCCACCACCGGGCAGAGCGACAGAACCGAGAGCGTCGTGAACGGCGTGACGCCGGGATGCAGCTCCGACAGCACCGCCGTCCCCTCGCCAGCCAAAAGGGCCTCGGCCGACGGCGCGTCCCACATCAGATCCGGCGCGTGGTGCCGCGCGCCCGGCCAGCCCGGACATGGCGCTCGGAAATGCCGGGCCACGAACGCATCTGCCTCGGCGAGGTCGAGCCGGTCGCCGAGGCTCCACAACGTTCCCATCCGTTTGCGCAACTCCGCGGCCACGGCCTCGACGATCTCTTCGCCGAAGAGCGGCTCGGTGCGCAGCCAGAACGCGGGCAGCGGCACGCGCGCGCGTCCGAAGAGGCGATGCTGGCGCAGCAGCGCCTTCGCCAGGCGGCGGCCGATGGTGTACGTGTACCAGCGGGCGATGCGCAGCACGACGCGCAGCGCGGGCGCGATGCGCTCCAGCGCCGCGCGTCCCGGATCCATGGCCATGTCGCGGCGACACTCCTCGAACACGAGACCGCGTCCCCACGAATGCTCGCGTCTCGCCGCGATCCGCGTCCGCTGTTCGAACGCGGTCTCCAATGCCTGCAATGCCTCGCCGAGTCGCACGGGGTCGTCGCCGGCACTGATGGCACAGGGATGCAGAGCGATCGCCACCGGAAACTCCCACTTCACGATCCCGCGCAAGGCCATCGCTTGGAGCAGAGCGAGCCCACTCGCGTGCGGGAGGCCGAGACGCTTCAGCAGCGCCGCGGCGGCCGAGCCGTCGACCATCTGCAGCAAACGCAGCTCCTCGGCGGTCAGCGCGATCGTCTCCGCCGGCGCGATCAGCTTCCCGCGCGACACGCGCAGATGGCCGGGCAACGTGACCGGCGCCTCGAGCCGTTCGTCGTGGCTGACCGATTGCGCGAGTGCCAACACCGCCCACGGCTCGAAAAACGTCGCCCGTGCCGACAGCAGCTCCTCGCCGGCGCGGAAGTGTGCATCACCACCCACGGTGGCCCAGCCGACGGGACCGAAAAAACCGATGGTGTCGTTCTTCGCGCAGTAGCGCTGCAGGTAGCGCGCAACGAGCGCCAGTCGCCGGCGCGTTTTCGCATCGCGGCGTCCGGGCTCGTGCCGCAGCAGCGGATCGAGCGCACTGGCCACCGCCGGGCGGTTCTGCCACGTCACCGCCGCACGGAATCGCGGCTCGGCGGCGATGCGCCGCAGCGCGTGCTCCCACTCCTCGCACCGAAACACCTCGTCGAGCAGGGCGAACGGAAAGCCGGCCCCGCGCACGAGCGCGTGCCGCCACAACGTCCAGCCGCCGCCGAGTGCGGGACGCCGCGCGATCATACGGAGAAGGCGGTGGTGTAGCCGTAGCCCGCCGGGAAGCTGGTCATGAGAATGCCCTCGGCGTCGGGTGCGTGGCGCACGCCCGCTCCGCCGAACGCGCCGTCGTAGATGAACGGCGAGAGCTCGATGCGGCTCGGCACCCACTCCAGGTGCTCCTCGTCGACCAGCACCGGTACGTCGGCCTTCGGCATCGACACATACTTTTGCGCGACGTAGCCGGAGCTGGCCACCGCCGCATCCACCGCGCTGGTCCACTCCTCCGGCGAGCACGCCACGCCGATGCTCGTGTCCTTGCCGTCGAACGAGCGCTTGATCACCCAATCGTCGCGCCGCCGCAAGTAGCGTGCGCGCCCGTGCTTCGAGGGGTACTCCGTGTGCGGCACCTCGAAGCGGAAGCCGTCCGGCATCGTGCGCGCGGGGCCGAGCTCGCCCAGCAGCGGCAGCGCGCCTTTGTCCACCAGCAGTCCGGCCAGCGGCTTGAGCACCCAGGTGTCGCCGATCCGAGCGCGGGTCATGTGCCTGATCACACCGTGATCGCGCAGAAGCTCCGGGTCGTCGAGGAACATCGTCCCGACGGTGATGAACATCAGCAGATCCGCGCGCGCGCCGTCGCTGACGAAGCGGAGCCGGTCGCCGCGGTCGACGGCAAGGTCGTTCTCCGTCACCACTCGCGCGCGCATGCCCACGCTCTCGAACTGCCGGGCTACGAAATGGATCTGATCGACCACTCGCTTCGGAAATCCGATGATCGTCCGCCACTCGTGCGAATGCGCCATCAGCGCGACCGTGGGCGACGGCACGGGCCGCGCGAAGCGGCGGGCGATGTTGATCAGCCACGGCAGCGGCCGGCGGTGCAGGCGTTCGACGTCCCAGCCAAGGCGGGTGATCACCGGGTGGCGGCGCCAGTAGTCGGCCACGGCCTCGGTGTATCCACAGCTGACGATGATCCCGTTGCCGTAGTTGATCTCCGAGAGCACGAAGCGGTCTTCGAAAAGGAAGCCGTCCGGCCGGAAGTGCGAGAGAAACGCGGGGCTGGACGCCCCGGCGTCGACGTCGAAAAGGTTCTCGAAATCACGATGCACCGGCAGCAGGCGCGTCACAGCTCCGCGCCTGGCGGCGGTCTTGCGGATGGCGCCCGCGAGCGCGGTCAGCGCGGAATGAAAGGCCGAGGCCAGGAAATCGAGGCGCGGCGCGGGCAGGAGAAAAGGCCTCACTGCCCACGCCGTTCCCCGCATCGTCGTGACGCCACGCCTCTCCCAGCGCCGGTGAAACGCGTACGTGTAGTCACGCACCTCGCTCACGTGGCGCCGGAGCAGACGATCGAGCTCGCGAACGAGTCGACCGTCCTGAGGGAGCCGCCGGCTCGGCTTCATTCCACGACGGTTCGCGGCGTGCCGCGCACGCCGCCGACCTTGACCCCGGCGCGCTCGATGATCTTCCTCGCCTCCTCGGCCGACACGTTGTTCTTGAAATAGCCGACGAAATCCGGCATGTGCGACGGCGCGGCCATGGTGGGCGTGTCGTCGTCATTGATCACCACTCCGACGAACGGCAGCCGCACCGTCTCGATGTAGTTGGTCACGCTGGCCCATCCCACGATCGGGCGGAAGGTCACGGCGCCGCCCTTGTCCGGATTGCGGAATCCCGCCTTCAGCCCGAAGTCGCCCGGGCAGATCGAGCCGAGCTCCGGATACGGCTTTTTCGGAAGTTTGGGTCTCCTGGTTTTCGTAGTCGCCATAACAGTTCGCCCCTTCTTGTTCAAGGTTGTTCGTCGCTCCCCGTTCTCGTCACGCGCGAGAAGATTCCCGTCCGAAGAGCGCATCCATCTGTCTGTTTCCTGCCTGGACCATCTCGTCTTCGTTGGTCAGCTTGAAGAAGACGATCGACTGCCGCGGACGATCGGAGAGCACCACTCGATGTTCCGTGGAGACGTATTCACCGTCCGTCCAGTGCGCCAGCAAGTCGCCGATGTTCACGATGAAGTGGTCGAGCGCGTGAAACCTCGGCGCGATCCAGTGGCCGTTTCTCGTTTTCACTTCGATGCCCGGAGAGGTGTGCGTCAGGAGGGTGATCAGCGTGCCGTCGGTGTGCTGTCCCATCCCCTGAGCGTTCGCGAGCGCGTCGGAGAACGCGGGATAGATGTGCCCGCGCATGGAGTCGTCGGAGCGGTCCATGCGCGCAGCGAAGAACCCCGGGGCCAGACCGAGGGAGATCGCGATCAGCTCCGCGATGCGCGAGGCCAGGGTCTCGCACGCGGCGTAGTAGGCCTTCAGTTTCGCACGCAGCTCGCGTCCCGAGCGGTCAGCGGGGAACGGCAGGGCTTCGGCGTCGTCGAGAATGCGCCGCCCGGCGCTGAATTTCTCCACGTAGTCGCTCGGTTTTCCGGGCTGGCCCATGTACGCGTAGGCGTTCTCTTCGAGCAGTGCGCTGTAGCCGTACGGCGTGTAATCGTCCGAGGCCATGGTGAAGCCCGCGGGAAGCCTGCAAGCCATCTTCTCGGCCAGCGGCCGGCGGAAGAACTCGCCGAGTCCGGTGTGGGCGTCGTGCACGACCCCGTCATCGAGGCCGTGGCCGTGCGCGGTGAAGAATCCGATCTCTCGGCACGCGCGGCCGATGTCGTCCGCCGCGTGACGAGTGGAGAGGTCGATGAGAGGGATGTCGTTCATCGCATCGCTCCCATCGGCATCCGCTCGCGAATGAAGGCGCCGACCCGTTCGTTGGCCTGCCGTCCGGCCTCGAGCGCCGGATAGTAGAGGTGCCACACGTGCACCATCTCCGGCCATTCCTCGAACGTGGCATCGACGCCCGACGAGCGTGCCTTGTCGTACAGCTGCCGCGCCTCGCTGAACAGAACCTCGCGCTCGCCGACCTGGATGAGCAGCGGCGGCATCCCGCGCAGGTCGGCGTGAATCGGCGAGACGAACGGGCTGCGCAGATCGGCACCATTGGCATAAAGGCCGGCCAGGAACTGCACGAGCGGCTTGTCGATCATCGGATCGAGCGCCTGGCGGTCAACGAAGCTCTCGCCGTTCCCCTCGAGATCGACCCACGGCGAGATGCACACCGCGGCACCGGGCATCGGACGCCCGCGGCTCTTGAGCATCGCGAGCACGGCCATGACCAGACCGCCGCCGGCGGAATCGCCGACGAAGGCGATGCGCTCGTGGTCGAAGCGCTTCAGCAGCCATGCGTACGCCACGCATACGTCTTCGACAGCGGCTGGATGAGGGTGCTCGGGTGCGAGGCGATATTGAACCTGCACGGCCGCGCACCCGGCATGACGCCCGATCTCCGCGGCCATGCCGCCGTGACTGGCCAGCGAGCCGTACACGTAGCCGCCGCCGTGCAGGAACAGAATGGCCCGGTCGTCGTCTGCGCCCGGCGGCGTCAGGATGCGCGCCGGAATGCCGTCGGCGTCGACCAGTTCCATGGCCACGTCCGCGGCCACGGGCGGCCCCTGCGAATCGTACAGGGCACGCGCCTCGTCCACGTCTTCGGGCCAGGGCGTCGCGGCGACGTCCGCGAGCACGGCTTCGAGCTCGCGCCGCGCCGCCTCGTCGAACCGGTATGCGTAGTCAGGCATGCGCGCTCACTCCCTCGACCACTTGTCCCAGGCCTCGAGCATCATCCGGGCCTTGGCTACGAACGGCGGCGCCACGACCTGGCCGTCCTTCAATGCGAATCCGGTCTGAGCGTTGACGTATGCCTCGATCGTGCTCCGGTAGCGGTCGACCGTGTCGTCGGCGACCGAGAAGATGCGGTTGATCCCATCGACCTGGCAAGGATGGATGGCCGCTTTGCCGGTAAAGCCGCACTCCTTCGCCGCGACGCACTCGCGCTCGAAGCGGGCCATGTCCTCGATCTCGAACGAGTTCGTGTCGATGGCCTGGATGTGGTACTTCGCCGCCGCGGCGCAGAGCCGCGCCCGCGCGTAATCGAGAAAGGCCGGATTCGGGCTGTACAACTGCGCGCTCAGATCGGCCTGTCCGAGGCAGATGGCGTCGCTGGCGGAAGCGATCTGGTCGACGTTGTCCACGGCCTCCAATGTCTCGATGAAGCTGATCAGCTTCGGCGACTGCCGCAGGCTGTCGAAGAGAGACCGGTAGATGCGGACCTCGCTCGGATGGGTCATCTTCGGCAGCAGGACGTACTCGAACGCGCAATGTCCCTGCTCGTAGAGGGTGCGCAGCAGCTCGAGATCGCATAGGCCGTCGAACGAGCCGATGTGATTGACGCGCAATCCCAGCCGGATACCGGCGCCGGTGAGGAAGGAGAAGTCGAACCGCGCGACTCTGTCCCGCGCCTCGGCCTTGGCATTGGCGTGTACGGAGTCCTCGAGGTCGACCACGACCACGTCGGACGCGACCTCGTGCCGCAGCAGCGAGTCGATGCGCACCGCAGGCGTGTACAGAAAGCTGACGTTGACCGTCCGTTTCCTGCGGATGGTGAGGATGGGGGTGGTGCGCACGTCAGGCTCCATGCTGGGCCTCCGGATGGTCGCGCGTGGGGACCAGAAACGTCCGCTCGCAGGTCAGGAAGAGCGTACCGTCGGCCTTCCGGCCGCGGGTCTCACAGGTGACAATGCCCTGGTGCTGCCGCGATTCGGACAGGCGCTTGGAGAGCACGGTGCTTTCGGCATAGACGGTGTCGCCGGCGAAGCAGGGAGCGAGGAGGCGGATCTTGTCCCAGCCGAGATTGGCGATGGCCTTCGCGCTGAGCGTGCCGACGGTCAATCCGTTGACGATCGAGAACGTGATCAGGCTCGACACCAGCGGCCGTCCCCACTCCGTGTTCTCGCAATGCGCGCTGTCGATGTGCAGCGGCGAGGTGTTCATGTTGATGAGCGACTGCCAGATGTTGTCGGCCTCGGTGATGGTTCGTCCCGGGCGGTGCTCGATCACGTCGCCGACGGTGAAGTCGTCGAAATAGAGCCCGTGCGACTCGCGATAGCGGTTCGACCCGACCACGAAGAAGGCGCGCTTATCGGCCAGCACTGCTCGCCTCCATCAGGCCCGACACCAGCGCGACCCTGGCCGGCTCGCCGACGCTGAACGCCCATCCCAGTTTCGCGCTGCCCACCGTCACGTTGACCACGCGCGACCGCGTGCTGCCGCGCACCAGCATCCCCTCGGCCTTCGAGCCGTACAGGTACATGCCGAAGACCAGGTTGTGCGGCGCGCTCTCGAAGCGCTCGTCGTGCGGAAACGTGGCCGGCACGGCCTGCAACAGCTTTTGGGCAGTCCAGCCGCGCATGCGCTCCCCACGCAACACCTCCCGCAATTCATCCACGGTCGTCTCCGCGCCGATGTGAATGCCCTTGCCGCCGAACGACTGCTTCTCCTTGAAGATGTAGTCGTCCTTCTGCTCGACCAGCGCGATCACGTTGCGCTCGTCGATCTCGACCGTGTGCGGGAGGTATTCGGCGATCAGCTCGCGCTCGCGCGACGTGAGCACGGAGTCGAACCGCGGATCGTGCATGAGCGCGAACCACACCTTGTTCATGCGGATCTCGGATTCGTAGGTGTTGAAAACAGGCGAGCCGTGGGCGGCGAGACGGTCGAGGAACGCACCGCCGTCATCCATCTCGTCCATCATGAAGCCCCGGAACACCATGGTCCGCGGCGCCTCGGTCTCGGTCAGCCACCGCGGGTCGTATGTCTTCTCATCCGCGATGAAGACGGGCAGCGGCGCGGCTTCGCGCGCGAAGTGGCCGCGGGCGCGCTCGAACGAGAGATAGCCCTTGCCGCCCGAGCCTCCGCCGGCGCTCCAGTCGAGAATGACGATCCGCGCGGCGTTGCGCCTGCGCGCGGTCTGCGCGAGATACGCGCCGAGACTTCGCAGAGGAGGCGTGAGGCCGAGATCGTTCTGCACGCTGACGCCGAGCTCGTGGAAGTACTCGCCGGCGAAATCGAAGATCTCCGCGGCGGCGACGCACGAGTCGATGTTGAACTCGCAGAAACGGTATCCGTCGTGCGACTGCAGGATGTCGAAGCGCGCCACCAGGCACTCCGGGTCGAGCAACTCACGGAAGTTGACGAATCGCCGCATCGACGCGGGAACGCTGAAGGTCTCCAGAATGCCGTCGGGGCCGATGGTCGCGGAGAGATGCCGCAGGATCTTCGTCTGCACACCGACGAACGCCGACGCCGCCTCGGCCAGCTCGTCCCGATCCCGCTCGTCGAAGACGAAGTTCACCGGCAGCATGTGCAGGAGATGCCCGCCTTCGCTGAGCAGCCGGGCCTCCTGCGCGGCGAGCAGCGACTTGCGCTCGATGCGCCCGCGGTCGCTGCCCAGCACGCCGAGCAGCTCCGCATTGAATTGCTGGAACGTCACGTTCATGGCGGCTCAGTTGTCGACGCGGATCAGACGGTCGAACGGGTGGCGTGCGGGCTCGTGGTACTCGAGGGAAAGGTTCTCGCCCTCGTAGTCGTGCGCGGGCAGCATGGCCAGCCCGTAGTACGCGTACCACTCGCCGTAATGGTCTTCTTCGGCGTACTGGTACTCGAAATGGCGGATGGGGCGCCGGGCCGGCAGGTCCTGATCGGCCTTCCACGGACTGGTCGCGCCGTGGGCGACGCCGAAATCGATCTCGTTGAGGAGCATGACGATGATGATGTCGGTGTCGAGGTTCAGCTGCAGACCGAACGAGTACTCGTCCTTCAGCTCCTGGTAGTGCTCTTTGCGGATGGCGATGTTGTAGTTGTTCGGAATCGGCTCGACCAGATCCTGTGCGGCGATGCCGCGCTCGCGGCAGAATCGCTTCACGTCGCAGATCACCGGATGGCCGCCGGCGATGTTCTCGTTGGGCCCGTAGATGTTGCCGATGAACGGCGTGGCCGCGTCGAAGTGCAGGCACTTCGAGGTCATGAACGCGCGCGAGGCGATGCTGCCGTCGTGCGAGAAGTTCTGATTGAGGTTGTAGCCGTCGACGTCCATCTTCGCGAACGTCATCGGCCGCGGGGTGACGCTGAAGCGCGGCATGTCGATGTGCTTCATGGCGCTCTTGAAGACCGACTCGAGCAGCTCGTAGGCGACGTCGCGGTCGGCGCGGACGTCGAGCCCGTGCCGCGCCAGGACTTTGTTCGTGCCGTAGACCACGCAGTAGCCGGTCTCCTCGGTGAGGAGCCGGGCCACGCGCTCGGGTAATTCGCCGGTCTGGACGGCGTCCGGATCTCCGAGCGTCACGTCGTACTGGCTGATGTCGAGGAGACCTCTTGTGGGTTCGCTCACGGGGACCTCCGCAGAATGGACGTCGAGAACGATCTTTCCGAAGTGCTCGCTGCGCTCCATCCGCTCGTGCGCGCGCGACGCATCGCGGAGCGGGATGATGGAATCGACGACGGGAACGAGCTGCCCGGACGCCAGGAGAGGCAGCCAACGCTCGCGGAAGCGGCGTGCGATGGCGCGCTTGGCCTCGATGGGCAGCGGCCGCATCACCGAGCCTTTGACTTGCAGCCGCTTGAGCAGGATGGTGTCGAGGTCGAGCTCACAACGCGTGCCGCCCATGACCCCGACCAACAGCAGACAGCCGCCCTCTTTCAGAACGGCCAGATTGCGATCGAAGTACTCGGCGCCGACGATGTCCTCGACGACATCGACGCCCGCGCCGGCCGTCCACTCCAGCACCGCGGAGACGAAATCGCGGCGTTTGTAGTCGATCGCGAGATCGGCGCCCAGGGCCACGGCGCGCGCGGCCTTCGCTTCGGAGCCGACGGTGACGATGACGCGCGCGCCGACGCTCTTCGCCATCTGAATGCAGGCCGTGCCGAGGCCGCTGCCGCCGCCGTGAATGAGAACGGTCTGGCCGGCCCTCAGATCGCCGAGGCCGAACAGCGTCGTATCGGCCGTGAAGAACACTTCCGGCACTGCCACCGCCTCGGCGTACGTGAATCCTCGCGGAATGGGGATGGCCATCTGTGCATCGATGACGCAGTAGTCGGCGTAGGCGCCGCCGCCGGTGAGACCGACGACGGCCGTGCCGGTGGGCATGGAGACGTTCGCGCCGCACGCGACCACGTCTCCCGCGAGCTCCACGCCGAGGATCTCCGGTTCGCCGGGCGGCGCGGGAAACTCGCCGGAGCGCTGGAGCAGATCCGCGTGATTGAGTGCCGCCGCGCGTACGCGCACGAGCAGCTGGTCGGGCCCGACGCCGGGAACCGGCACACTGGCGACGGTCAGCACGTCCGGCCCGCCCGGCCGGGACGCGAGCACCGCGCGCATGGTCGTTGCTTCCATAGGGGCGTCTCTCATGCGGCGTCGTCCATACCGAGAACGTCGGTCAATGCGGCGGCGAAGGCGCGAATGTCGTCGCTGGTGAGATCAGCGCGCAGCATCACCCGCAATCCGGCCTCCCCTTTTCGGACGATCGGAAAGAAGACCGCGGATGTGTAGAAGCCGCGCTCCAGAATCGCCGCCGACGCGGCGACCGCCTTCTCCTCGTCACCGATGCGGATGACCTTCAATGGGAATCCGTCGCCGCGCTGCGCGGTCGGCACGAGCTCGTCGAACAGGGCCATGTTGTCCTGCAGCCGCTTTTGCAGGCGGCCCAGCTCGGGCGACTCGTGCAGACGCACCGAGGCGAGCCCCGCGCCGATGCCCGGCACGTTGAGACCCTGCGACCAGGCCAGCGGCCCGCCGAAGCGCGTCAGCACCGGCTCGCGGTCCTTCGGTCCGAGCATGATGATTCCGCCGCTGCCGCCGAAACCCTTCCCCAGCGAGGCCACGATGATGGTCAACTCGTTGACTTCCGGCATGAGCGACCGGGCATGGCCCTGGCCCTCGTCGCCGCAGACCGACAGCGAGTGCGAATCGTCGATGAACAGGAACAGGCCGTGGCGGTCCTGCAGGCGGAACAGCTCTTCGAGCGGTGCCACGCCGCCCATCGAATAGACGCCGTCGCAGACGTATGCCACGCGCTCGTTGCGCTTGCAGACGTCCTCGAGGAAGTTCATGTCGTTGTGCGGCGCGGTCAGGATCTTCGTTTCGTCGCCACAGATCGGCTTGATGTAGTCCATCGAGAAATGGGCGAATTTGTCGAAGACCATCACCGGCGGCCGGGCGTCGCGGCTCATGTGGCCGGAGGCGATCAGCGGCAGCACGCCGGCCGTGGCGGCGCTGCTGGTGACGGCGCAGATCGTGCGCGCGCTCATGAGCGCCGAGAGCCGCTCTTCGAATTCCTCGAGCAGATTGAGACGCAGACGGATGCGCGAGATCGGCAGATCGATCGCGCCCTGCGTGCGCAGGGCCTCGATCGCGCCTTCGAGGAGGTCCGGATGGCTGGCCAGGCCGAGGTACGAGCAGGAACAGAGATTGACGAACCGGTGGCCGTCCAGGCGGCGCAGCACCTGCGGTGATTCATAGTCGACGCGGATGTCGATCAGGCCGTTCTCGTGGGCGATGCTCCAGGCGCGGTTGCCGCATTCGACCGCGGAGACGTTGTTCCGAAAACGATGAACGTCGCCTGATTTTTCCAACACCGCCTCCTCATCCGTTCGAGAGCTGCAGGGCTACTTCGAGGATCAAATCCTCCTGCCCGGCCACGGCGCGCCGTTTGCCGAGCTCGAAGAAGACATCGCGCGGGTCGACGGAGTACTCCCGGGAGATCCGGTCGACCGGCTTGGCGAAGCCGGAGAACACGCCCGCCAGTCCGCTGACGATGCTCATGGACTGGATCGTGGGCGCGTGGTGCATCAGCTCGCGCTCGGCGAGGTCGGACGCGTCGAGCAGCGCGTACAGATCGATGCCCGTGCGGTAGCCGAGCTTCTCCAGCACCGCCACCATCACCTCCAGCTGGGCATTGCCCGCTCCTGCGCCGAATCCGCGCGCGGTACCGTCGAGGATCTTCGCGCCCGCGCGCACCGCGGCGATCGAGTTGGCGACCGCCAGGCCGAGGTTGTTGTGGGCGTGGAAACCGACCGGGATGGCGAGGTGCTCGGTCAGTTCGCGGATCCGCTCACTCACCTCCTCCGGTACGTACGCGCCGGCCGAGTCCATGAGCACGACGCCCTGTGCGCCGTAGGACTCCATCTTCAGACACTCGTCGCGGAGCGTCTCGCGGCTGGCCATGTGACTCATCATCAGCACGCCGTACGCTTCAAGTCCGCGCCCGCGGACGTATTCGATGTGCTGCCGCGTCGTATTCGCTTCGGTGCAGTGCGAGCCGACGCGGAAGACGTCGACACCGAGGTCGATGGCCGCCGCGATGTCCTTGCGGATCGTGCCGAAGCCGGGAATGACGTGCACGCCGAGCTTCGAGCGCCGCAACTGCTCGCGCGCGGAGGTCAGCATCTCCCGGTCGTCGATGGCGGCCAGGCCGACCTGCAGCGAGGACGCGCCGAGACCGTTGCCGTGCCCGACTTCGACGATGGGAATGCCGGCGCCGTCGGCCGCGCGCGCGTAGGCGGCGATCTGTGCGGACGTGAGTTTGTGCGCGACGGCGTGGTTGCCGTCTCGCAGGGTCGGATCGCTGACGATCACGTCACGCATGCGCAGGACTCGTCGCAGCTCTGAAGGCCAGCGATCGCGCGTGCTCCTCCGCAACGGCGACCGCCGCACAATTGATGATGTCGAGATTGCCGGCGTACTTCGGGAGAAAGTCCCCCCTGCCCCGCACTCGGACGGTCATGACGATGCGTCCGTTCTCATAGAGCGGCGGCACGATCAGCTGGTAGTCGGGAACGTAGGACTGAATCGATTTCACCATCTGCGCGACCGCCGCGGCCAGCTCCGGGAGGCGCGGCCGCTCGACGGTGGCAAAGACGGTGGTCTGCATGTCGATGCACGGCTGGGCGGGATTGAGAATCAGGATGGCCTTGGCGCGCGGCGCGCCGGAGAACGCCTGCACGGCCCGCTCGGTGGTCTCGACGTATTCATCGATGTTCGCGCGCGTGGCCAGGCCGGCGCTCTCCGAGGCGATGCTGGAGACGACCTCGATGTAGGAGACGTCGGGATGGATGCGGCCGATGATGTGCGCGAGTGGAATGGAAGCCTGCCCGCCGCAGGTGACCATGTTCACGTTCGGACGGTTGGCGGCGTCGCCGAGATTGATGGCCGGAACGCACATCGTGCCGATGCGCGAGGGCGTGAGGTCGATGACCGGCCTGCCGAAGCGTTCCAGGAAGGCCCAGTTCTCGAGGTGCGCGCTGGCCGAGGTGGCGTCGAAGATCAGATCGGGCGGCTCGATGTCGCTGAGGGTCCGCGCCACGCCGCGGTCGGAGACCATCACTCCCATGGCCCGCGCCCGGCGCATGCCCGGCGAAGCCAGATCGCGTCCGATCAGGACCGAGCAGGTGAGATGAGCCGCACGGGTGGTCTTCACCAGAAGGTCCGAGCCGATGTTCCCGCTGCCGAGAATCGCTACCTTGAGTTCCGGACGAGAAATCTCCATAAGGCCAGCACACCTTTCGCCGCCATGTGGATGTCTGATTTTTCGGACGTGAGGTTTAAGAGTCTGAAGGATGCCTGCGCTTAAGTCAAGAGGTATACGAAGCAGGCAAGACGGATTTCGCCTTGGGCGGATTTCAGGAATCGCGGGATTCGCCGGCGGCGGGTCGCCCCACTGCTACTGGTAGCCCGTGGCCCGTGGCCCGTGGCCCGTGGCCCGTGGCCCGTTGCCCGTGGCCCGTGGCCCGTTGCCCGTTTGCCCGTTGCCCGTGGCCCGTGGCCCGTGGCCCGTTGGCCGTGGCCCGTGGCCCGTTGCCAGTGGCCCGTGGCCCGTGGCCCGTTGCCCGTTGCCAGTTGCCAGTTGCCCGTTGCCAGAAGGCGTTGTACGAGGGGTTGTCGACCAGCTTCCGCCACGTTTTCAGGTGATCGGCCTCGAGGTGACGGGCCAGCGCGTCGGCCGATCCGGCGGAGAGGAACGCCTCGTACATGATGTCCGCGTAGCGGGCTACAGGGACTAGTGTCGTGTCACACCTAAAAACGTGGGTTGTTTGCGAGCGCCGTTGGGCTGGATGCAAGCCGCCGCGACGCAGGCGATGCTGGGACATCGTCGAGGAGCAGCGGCGCAGCAGACGGCCCGCCGTCGCCGCAAAGAACCCACGT
>CAZLGP010000079.1:0-20487 GCA_964558905.1 uncultured Thermoanaerobaculia bacterium
TTGTGCGCGTGAATGCCGCTGAGGATCTCCAGCCAGTCGGCGCTGTCGAAACAGGCGAAGCCGAGGGCGTCGTAGAAACGGCAGTTCCCGCGGACGCTGAGGTCGGGACTGAAGACGATGCCCACGCCTTTCCCGACATCCTCGAGACTCGCGGTGGGCGCGGCCGGCCATGCCTTCGCGAGCAGTGCAGGCGTGCCATCCGCCAGCGCCGCGATGCTGAGGATGAGGAAGACGATCAGAACGGGTAGTCGTTTCATCGGTTGCAAGAATGCGAGTTGCGAGAGAGTTGCCAGTTGGCCCACGATATCGCTGAGCACGGCAAGTCAATGGAGGATGTCTCGATGGAACGTTACCTCGGACTCTACGCACCCTATCTCTACGCGATCCTGCGCATCGTCGCGGGGCTGATGTTCGCGATGCACGGCACGCAGAAGCTGTTCGGCTGGCCAGGCGAGAACCCTCCGCGTGGCGATGCCGTCGGCATCATTGCCGGAGTCGTGGAGCTCGGCGGCGGGGTGCTCATCGCCATCGGCCTGTTTGCCGGCTGGGCCGCGTTCATCGCCGCGGGACTGATGGCCGTCGCGTACTTTTGGCGCCATCAGCCGGACGGCCTCTACCCTCTTCTCAACCGCGGGGAGCTCGCGGTCCTCTACTGCTTCCTCTGGCTCTTCGTCGCCGCCCACGGACCGGGCGTCTGGAGCGTCGAAGGGAAGCGCGATCGGTCGGCGCTGTGAGCCTCTCGGAGGGTGCTGAGTTCTGGGTGCTGGGTGCTGAGTCCTGAGTCCTGAGTCCTGAGTCCTGAGTGCTGAGTCCTGAGTGCTGAGTGCCGGGTGCTGAGTTCTGGGTGCTGAGTGCTGAGTCCTGGGTCCTGAGTCGTGAATCCTGAGTCGTGAATCCTGAGTCGTGAGTCGTGCGTGATGGGTCCTGAGTCCCGACTGAATCCGCAGCCCCGGTACTCAGGACTGAGGACTCAGGACTCAGGACTCAGGACTCAGGACTCAGCACTCATCACACGTGAATCAACTCCTCCTCGCGCTCACGCACTTCGACGTCGATCTCCGCATGCGCGCCGCGGACGACGGTCATGACAGGGCAGCGCGCGAAGCGGGTGATGCGCTGGGTGGTCGTGCCGATGACGGTGGCGTCGGAGAAGAACCTGTGCTGGGCGCCGAGGACGATGAGGTCGGCATCGACCTCGTGAGCGGTGTCGAGCACACGCTCGGCGGGGTTGCCGTCGCCAACGATCGAGAGACGATAGCGCGCGCGTCCTCTCACGGCCGGAGTGACCCAGAGGTTGAACGCCGCCTCGACCTCCGGCAACTGCGGCGGCTGAACGCCCTCGGCCACATACACGACGTGCAACTCCGCGCCGAACGCCTCGGCCATCCTGCTCGCGTGCTGCAGCGACTCCCGTGCGATGTAGGTGAAGTTCACGGGGCAGAGCACGTGTCGGATCGTGGCCATGGCGCCGGCGGTGAGGATGCCCGGAGTGACCGTGATGAGCGGGCGGTCGATCTCGTGCAGCACGGTCTCGGTGACCGAGCCGAGGAGCGCGCGGCGCCAGCCGCGGCGCCCGTGTGTGCCCATCACCACCAGGTCCGCCCTCATCTCGCGAGCCGTATTGACGATCGCTCGAGCGGGTGAATCCTGAACGACGAGGGTCTCGACAGGCGCGTCCGGGAACTGCTCGGTCGCGTAGTCGCACAATTTCTGCTGGATCTTCGCCTTCGTCTCGGGCGCCTGCTCGAGGTAATAGCCGAGAGGGATCTCGAGGACGTCGGCGGGGAAATACGTCTCGTCCGCGTGCAGGAGCGTGATCCGCGAGCCGAGACGCTCGTGGAGGAGCGCCGCGTAGCGGATCGCCTGATTGGCGAAATCGCTCATGTCCGTGGGAACGAGAATGCGTTCGTAACCGGGGTGATCCATGCGCCCTCCGAATTGTTGTAGTCCCATGGAACACCCGGAACGCCTTCCGCGCGGCGACTGCACTCACGGTTGGAGGTGGGGTGAATCACAGGGCGAGGTCCGTCGCCGAGTGCTGGGTGCAGGGGTGCTGGGCGGACCTCAGGCCTCTGATCAGGATTGGGCGTCCCCGTGGTGGAGCACCTACTCCGCTTTGCGGGTCATTTGGTCAAATAGCGGAGCGCACGTTTCAAAAGTGGTGAGAACTCCGCCTCCGCGCCCAATTCCTGACGCGCCTTCTCGATCGCGATCTCCGCGTCTTTCGGGCGGTATCCGAGGTTGACGAGGGCGGACTGAACGTCATCGTCGACACTGATGCGGGAGGGAGTGGCGGGCTGCGCCGAGGGGACGCCGGCGACGAGCTTGTCGCGGAGCTCGAGGCAGATGCGCTCGGCGGTCTTCTTGCCGACGCCGGGGATGGTCGAGAGCTTGCGCGCGTCGCCGCGGGCGATGGCGTCCGCGAGGTCGTTCGCGTCGATGCCGGAAAGGATCTTCTGCGCCAGCGTCGGCCCGATGCCGGAGATGGAGATGAGCTTCTCGAACGCGCTCTTCTCGTCGGCGGATGCAAATCCGTACAACGAGAGCGCATCCTCCCGCACGTGCGTGTAGATCTCCATCGCCACGTCCCGCTTCCCCTCGAGCCGATAGTAGGTGGAGAGGGAGATGTGGACTTCGTAGCCGACGCCGCCGCACACGACCACGGCTCTTGTCGCGTCGAGCGTTTTCAGTCTGCCTTCCAGGTATCCGATCATTTCTGAGTGCTGAGTACTGAGTGCTGAGTGCTGAGGGCGGGCGGGACCCAGCACTCAGCACGCAGCACTCAGCACTTCACTTCTTCCTCCAGCGAACGCCGCCCGGCGTGTCCTCGAGAATGATTCCGCGTGACAGCAGGAGCTCCCGGATGCGGTCGCTCTCGGGGAAGTTGCGCGCCTTCCGCGCGGCGTTGCGCGCTTCGATCAGAGACTCGATCTCCGCGTCGATCGACTGTTCGATCTCGGGAAAGACGTCCAGCACGGGGTCGATCTTCCGGAGCGCCGCGCGCATCCCTTCGGCGTCTCCCGGCGAAATGCGGCCGGCGTCGATGGCCGTGTTTGCGTCGCGGATGAACGTGAAGAGCGCGCCCAGGGCGCCGGCGGTGTTGAGATCGTCGTCCATCGCTTCCTGGAAGTCGCCGAGGAGCTTGCCGATCAGCGCGTCGGCCTGATCGTCGGCGTGGGCGGCGTCGCGCGGTCCCGAGCGCGCCACCTCGTCGAGCCGGAGGAGGAACGACTCGATGCGCGCGAGCGCGCTCTTCGCGTCGTCGAGCGACTGCGTCGTGAAGTTGAGCTTCGTCCGGTGGGGCACGGACAGGAGCGCGTAGCGCAGTGCCAGCGGCGAGTAGCCGAGCTCCTCGATCTCTTTGAGCGTATAGATGTTCCCGAGCGACTTCGACATCTTCTGTTGATCGATGTTGAGGTGCTCGCCATGGACCCAGAAGCGGACGAATGGCTTGCCGGTCGCCCCTTCGCTCTGGGCGATCTCGTTCTCGTGGTGCGGGAAGATGAGGTCGACCGCGCCGGTGTGGATGTCGAAGTTCTCGCCGAGGAGGTCCATCGACATCGCCGAGCACTCGAGGTGCCACCCGGGGCGGCCTTCGCCGAGAGGCGTCTCCCACGACGGCTCGCCTTCCTTCTTCGCCTTCCAGAGGACGAAGTCGCGGGGCGACTCCTTCTCGTACTCGTCGGACTCGATGCGGCTGTACTCGCTGGCGGTGTCCATCTCGACGCGCGAGAGCTTGCCGTAGCCGGGGAGCGTGGCCACGCGAAAGTACGTCGATCCGTCTGCGACGTAGGCGTGCCCGCGCTCGGTCAGCTTCTCGACGAGCGACACCATCTGGGGGATGTAGTCGGTCGCGCGCGGATAGGCGTCCGCGCGGCGGATGCGCAGCTTGTCGAGCGAGACGTAGAACTCGTCGATGTACGGGGCCACGTACGTGTGGATGTCCTGGCCCGCCGCGATGGCGTTGCGGATGATCTTGTCCTCGACGTCGGTGATGTTCATGACCTGGGTCACACGCAGGCCGCGGTACTGGAGGTAACGGCGCAGCAGATCGCTCCAGAGGAAGGTCCGCAGGTTGCCGATGTGCGGATGGTTGTAGACCGTCGGCCCACACGAATAGACCCGCGCCTCACCCGGGGTCAGGGGGATGAACGGTTCTTTCTCGCGTGTCAGCGTGTTGAAGAGCTTCAAGTCCGACATGGCGGGGGAGTATATAAGCGAGTGATGAGTGATGAGTGCTGGGGTGCTGGTGCTGAGTGCTGAGTGCCGAGTCCTCGGGCGGGGTGGGCCGGACTCAGCACTCAGCGCCGAGACTCAGGACTGAGAACACTGAATGATGCTGACGCGAGCTGGTTACGCAAATCGTTTCTCGAGCCGTTCGGTCTTGGGGATGGTCCATCTGCGGGCGCTTCCCGGCGCGCCGATGTTCACGTCGCTCGATGACGTCCTCGAGGTTGCGTTGCACGATGCCCGGGCTTTGCGCGACGGCGGTTGCGACGGGTTCGTCGTCGAGAATTTCGGCGACCGGCCGTTCGCGCGGGGGCGCGTCGAGGCCGAGACCGTCGCGGCGATGACTCGCGTGATCACGGAGATCCGCCGGGAGGTGCGGCTGCCGTTCGGGGTGAACGTGCTGCGCAACGACGCGCTCTCTGCGCTTGCGATTGCCGCGGCCACGGGAGCGGCGTTCATCCGCGTGAACATCCACACCGGCGCGGCGGTGACGGATCAGGGGATCATCGAGGGCGAGGCGTTCGCGACTCTCCGCAAGCGCGCCGTGCTCGCGCCGGACGTGCTGATCTTCGCCGACCATCTCGTCAAGCACGCCACGCCGATGGGGGAGGCTTCCGCGAAGGACCTCCGTCTCCGCGGTCTCGCGGACGCGATCATCGTCACGGGAAACGAGACCGGTGCTGCCGCGGATCCGTCGCGACTGCGCGAGCTGCGCGCGCTCGTCGACGCGCCGCTGCTCGTCGGCTCCGGCCTAACCGCGGAGAACGCCGCGCGGTTCGCGGACGCCGACGGCGCGATCGTGGGAACGTCGATCAAGACCGGCGATCGCGTCGACGCGGCGAAGGTGGAAGCGGTCGTGCGCGCGTTCAAGTAAGTGTCGAGTGCGGCGACGGCGAGTCGCCGTCGGTCCGGTCGGAAAGCGAGGCGCTGCCGCCCTCCACAGGCCCTCACGCTGGTTCCACGGCCGGTTCCTCGATCGCTTCCGCGTCTTCCTCCGCGTGGGTCTCCCCCGCGTCGACGATGGCATTGCGGAACAGCACCGGACCGATGAGCTGATTGACGATGATGGTCCCGAGGACGATCGTGCCCACGACCGGTCCCCATGGGCGGAAATCGGCGAGCATCAACGCGACCAGTGCGATCGCGACGCCGGCCTGGGGCAGGAGTCCGAACGTCAGTCGCCGGGCAAAGTCGCGGTCGAGACCGACCATGCGTGCGGCGACGAGTGCGCCTGCCCAGATGCCGAGGCCGCGGAGGACCGCGGCGCCGATCGCATACGGCGCGGTATGCAGAAAGGCCTGTAGCTGCACCTCCGCGCCGATGACGGCGAAGAAGATCGCGAAAGTGGGCATTGCCACGGACTCCGCCGCCTTCGACAGTCGCTTCCCGCCCATCGCCGTCACGTTTTCGAGCAGCAGGCCCGCCGTCAGCCCGATCAGCAGTGGATTCAGATGCAGCGCGGCCCCTGCCTCGGCGCTGATGAAGAGCACCGCGAACGTGAAGATGCCGCTGCGCAGCCCGACGCGCGAGGCGTACAGCGCGAGCACCCCGCCCGCGATCAGGCCCGCGGCGATCGACCCGAAGATGTGCGGCATGAGCATTTCGAGCGCGCTGCCCCCTAGCTCTTCGGACGGGAAGACGCCGTGCGCAAACGTGCTCGTGAGCGCGTACGTGATCACGATGACGAGGTCGGCCAGAACGACGATCGACAACGACGTCTCGCTCAAGGGGCCGCGCGCGTTCGTCTCCGAGAGAATCGCGACCACGACCGCGGGCGAGTACGCCGCGAGCACGTTCGCCGCGACCAGCGCGACCGCAAGACGCTCGAGCACCGAGAAGCCCCCCGTCACCGGGAGCAGATACGTGATGCCGAAGAAGAGCGCAAAGAGCAGCACCGTCGCGCCGATCATCGTCAATACAGACAGCGCCCCGATCGCCCGCAGCCGTGGCCTCAGCTCGCGGAGGTTCAGCTCGCATCCCGCGAGGAACGCGATCAGGCCCACCGCGGTCCCCTTCACCAGCGCGAGATCCTCGAGCATCTTCGAGGAGACGATGCCCGCGAGCTCCGGACCGAAGATGATGCCGATGATGATGTAGCCGGTGAGCCGCGGCATCTTCAGGCGGTCGCAGATGTGCGCGGCCTGCACGGCCACGATGAGCAGGAATCCGAACGCGAGTGCGGCCCCGGAGCCTGTGATGGTCGTCCCGCGCGGCACGAACGACCGCGTTGCGTACGTCAACGCCATGATGGTGCCGATGGCGAGAAAAGCGCGCGTGATCACGACTGCGTTTCCTCGCCGAGAATGCGTCGCTCACGTCTCTGGAACGCCTGCACCGCGATCTCCGTCAGCACGCTCCCGACGATCACCGCGTTGATCGCCCAGCGCACGGGCGCCGACGTGTCCCCACCGAGCGCCGACGCGCTGAACAGGACCACGATGGCCACCGAGCTCTCCGGCAGCAGCGATACCGCGAGCGGTTTCCAGTCCGGCAGATCTTTCTCCAACCACGACGCGATGCGCGCCGCGAGCACCTTGCCGTAACCCCGCGACACCGCGAAGACGATCCCGAGCACCCAGCCCTGCCACTCGTCCGGCCGCCATGCGGCGCCGACCACGAAGAGAAAGATGAAGTAGATCGGCCGTTCGACGTCGCGAAGCGTCGCAACGATCCTCTCGCCGCTCTTCACGTTGATCAACATCGCTCCGGCGATTGCGCACACGACCGCCACGGACAAGGCCAGGTATCCGGCCATCCCCGACGCAAGCGCGACGCCGCCCATCAGCAGAGCCAGCTCCTCGGTCCGGTCCTTCACCTTGCGCACGAGAAGATAGATCACGACACCGAGCAGCGCGCCCAGGCCGAGGGTCATCAGGAACCACCCGCTCCGCGGGAGATGCCACAGCGTGACGGTGCGGTCCGGCCGGAAGTAGACCGCAAGAAATCCGAGAATGCCGAGGGCCACGAGCTGGTCCACGCGCGTGACCTCCAGCACGAGCCTCCTCGACGATTTCCAGCGCCGCAGCAGGAGCTCGAGATTCGCCGGTGCGCTCACGGCGGCGCAGGCCATCAGAATCAGCCCGTCGCGCATCAGCCCCTTGCCCGGCATGACCCCGAGCCAGGCCAGCGTGAGCGAACAGGCGATCGCAGCGCAGACGATCGGTAAGAGAGAGGCTAGTGCGATGACCGGCGCGAACGCCGAGGGCATGCGATCGAAACGACGCAGGTCGAGATTCGTCCCGATCGTGAGACCGACCCATCCGAGTCCGAACTCGAACACCGGCCGCAGATCGGTCAGCACGACGTCCGTCAGAACGCCCAGCTCACGGAAGAGAACGCCGAGAAGAAGAAAGGGAAAGCCCGAGCTGGCCATGACGGTCAGCCCGAACCGGCGCTCCCACCGCAGAACGCGGGGATGGGCTCCGAGGACCGCGAGCGTCACCGCCAGCGCGAGCGCGACGACGACTCGTGCGACCTCGGAAGCCTGCATCCGCGGACGCTACAACACTCGTCGGCCAGTGGCCAACCGGTAAATCACCAGGACGAGCGCGATCACCAGAAGGATGTGGATCAGATTGCCGCCGACGGGGAAGGCGACGAACCCGAGCAGCCAGAGGATGACGAGAACCACGATGATGATCCAAAGTAAGTTGCCCATGCGGACCCGGCAGTGCAAGGGCACTGCCTGACCAGGTTCGACCTTTCCGTTTTCGGCGGTTGGGCGTGGGTGTTAAGTCTTCGAGTCGTCGGGTCGTCGGGTCGTCGAGTCGTCGAGTCTTCGAGTGGCCGAGTCGCTGGGTCGTCGAGGAGTCTCACAGTCTCACAGTCGCAGAGATGGTCTATGAGACTGTGAGCCTATGAGACTGTGAGCCTATGAGCCTGTTGAGACTGTGAGACTCGAAGACTCGAAGACTCGAAGACTCATCGCGTCGCTACACCGGCTCGGCGTGGATCGTGATCACCGTCCGTGGGAACCGGTCGGCGATGGCGGCTTTCACCCTCTCGGTGACGTCGTGGGCGTGCTCGAAGGTGACGTTGCGGTCGATGCAGAGCTCGAAGTCGATGAAGCGGACGCCGGCCGCGCGGCGCGTGCGCAGCTCCCGATAGCCGGTTACGGACGGATCGGTCCGCTCGATCGCCTCGATCACCGCGGCGACCTCCTCGCCCGGCAGCGCGACGTCCATCAGATCATTGCCGGCATTCCACAGCAGGTACAGCGAGCTCCACGCGATCCATCCCGCGACGGTCACGCCGAAGATCGAGTCGAACAGGGGATTGCCGGTGAGGCGGACGAGCACGAGCGCGGCGATGGTGGCGAGGTTCGCGACGACGTCGGACGTGTAGTGCAGCGCGTCGCCTGCGAGAGCGGAGCTCTCGCTGCGCACGGCGTTCTTCTTCAGATACGCGCTGATCGCGATCGTCGCGACGATGGACACGATCATCGTGATCACGCCGGAGAGACTCGATTCGATCGCGACCGGATGGCGGATGCGGTCCGCCGCCCGGATGCCAAGGACGATCGCGGCGACGAGAAGGATCACGCCCTGCAGCAGCGCCGCGAGATGCTCGGCTTTGCCGTGTCCGAACGGATGCTCCTCGTCGGGCGGTTTGCTGGCGATGGTCAGGAAGATGAAGTTCGCGAAGGACGCGAGCGCGTCGCCGGCGGAGTCGAGCGCCGAGGAGAGCACGGCGATGGAGCCGGTCGCGAGGCCGACGACCGCTTTCCCGCCCGCGAGCACGAGGGCCGCGCCCGAGACGTTCAACGCCACTCTGCGCGCGTGAGGGTCGGTCATCGCGTCGCGTAGTCTATGAGAGTCCTGAGCCCGAGTGCTGAGTGCTGAGTGCTGAGTGCTGGGTGCTGAGTGCTGAGTGCTGAGTGCTGACTGCTGACTGCTGGGTGCTGAGTGCCGACTCCCGACTCCTGATTTCTCCGCCGTCGGGGCGAGGCGTGTCTTCATCACTCCTCACATCATCACTCAGGCCTCAGGACATCACTCAGGACTCAGGCCTCACGACTCAGGACTCAGGACTCAGGACTCAGCACTCAGGACTCAGCACTCAGGACTCAGCACTCAGGACTCAGCACTCAGGACTCAGCACCCAGCACCCAGCACCCAGCACTCAGCACTCAGCACTCAGGACTCAGCACTCAGGACTGAGGACTCAGGACTCAGGACTCAGGACTCGGTTGGCGTAAGCTCCCGCGCGCCGTGCTGACCGCCCTCTCCGCCGCCTTCGTCTACGGCCTCACCGGAGGGCTGACGCCGGGGCCTCTGATGACTCTCGTCATCAGCCAGACGCTGCGCCATGGGGCGCGCGAGGGGATCAAGACCTCCCTCGCGCCGCTCATCACCGACGGGCCGATCATCGGGCTGTTGCTGCTCTTCCTCGGCCGCATTGCCGCGATCCGGCCGCTCCTCGGCGGGATCGCGATCGCCGGAGTGGTGTTTCTCCTGTACCTCGCCTGGGAGAGCTGGAACGCTGCGCCCCCCTCCGCGACCGTGGCGGTCGCCGCGCCGCGGTCCATCGTCCGCGGCGCGCTCGTGAACTTCCTCAACCCGAGTCCCTATCTCTTCTGGCTGACCGTCGGCACGCCGATGCTCGTGAAGGCGTGGAAGCACAGCGCATTGGCGGCGGCGCTGTTCGTCGTCGTGTTCTTCGGCTGCCTCGTCGGCAGCAAGATCGTCCTGGCGAGCATCCTCGCGCGATCGCGCGAGCGCATCATCGGGCGCTGGTACACGCCCGTGATGCGCACGCTGGCGGTGCTGCTGGTCGTGTTCGCGGCGATCGTGGCCCGGGATGCGGTGACTTTGCTCGTGTCGCGTCAGGCTTGAATCCGTGGGTGCGTTGCGCGCGCTTCGGATCGCTACACGTTTTCGAGTCTCAAAGTCTCAAAGTCGCAAAGTCTCAAAGAGCGTGAGATCGCCCCTCTTTGAGACTTTGAGACTTTGAGACCTCTGAGACTCTGAGAAGGCGGAGCAACCAGCGCTGCCGGCCGTGCCGGCCGTCAGTTCGCCGGGAACGAAGCTCGATCGACGCCGCCGCCAACCTTTCCGGTTTGATTCTGGTACAGGCGCACGGTACCGGTCACGGTGTCCGTGACGGTCACGGTGTAGCCGACGTCGGTCATGCCTCCGTAGTAGACGTCGAAGCGCGGGGCGAACGGACGCGTGTCCTGAATGCGCACGATCACCTCGACCGCGGTCGCGGCGCTGAAGCCGAACAGACCCGTGTCCGGATTCTGTGCGCCCTCCAGGAGGCGGCCGGCCAGGAAGGTGCCCGGCTGATTCGGCGGAGTGGAGAAGGGATTGACGTAGTCGATCTTCACCTGGAAGCGGTCGTTCAGCAGGCAGACGGTCGTGAGGTCCGCGACACACGGCGCGATCGTGAGCGTCTCCGCAATCACGGTTTTCGCTTCGTTCCACGGTTCGAGCGCGTTCGTGCCGAAGCGTTCGAATGCCGCGGCCGACTGTCCGGTGGTCGGGAACGAAACCCGGTCGACGCCGCCACCGACCTTCCCAGCCGCGTTGTGGTACTGCCGCGCGACGCCGGTTTCCGTGTCGGTGACCGTGACCGTGTACGCGACGTCGGTCATGCCGCCGTAGTAGACGTCGAAGCGCTGCGCGAACGGACGCGTGTCCTGAATGCGCACGACCACTTCGACCGCCGTCGGTGCGCTGAACCCGAACAATCCCGTGTCGGGGTTCTGCACGCCCTCCAGGAGACGCCCGGCCAGGAACGTGCCCGGCTGGTTCGGCGGGCTCGAGAACGGGTTGACGTAGTCGATCTTCACGCGGAAGCGGTCGTCGAGAAGACAGGCCGTCGTCGCATCGGCCACGCAGGGACCGATCTCGCCCGGTGTCGTGGCCGTCGCTTCGCCCGTGTAGCCAGAGTTTCCTGCCGCGTTCCGGGCCTGGACCCGAAACGTCGCGGTGCCGCCGGCGGTGAAGCCGCCGACGTCGAAGGTCGTCACTCCGGCCGCGACGGAGCCGGCGTCGGTGAACGAGCCGTTCGCGTTCTTCCGCTCGATGCGGAACTCGTCTTCGTCGCCGGAGTTGTCCTGCCACGCGAGACGGATGATGCTCGGGGAGGTCCCTGTCGCGGTCAGGCCGGACGGCGCCGCGGGAGGCTGGAGGAGTCCGATCGCCGTCGCGGTGAGCGTATACATCGCCGTCCCGTTCCGGCCGGAGACCGCTACGTAGTGTGTTCCCGGAGGGAGAGTGTCCGTCTCGAAGTGCTCCGTCGTCGTGCCGGTGTCCGAGGCAGCGAGGAGGGTTGCCGCGGTCCCGTCGAAGCCGATGAGGAAGAGGTCGAGGTTGGCGTCGGGATTTTCGAAGGTCAGCGTGACGTCGAGCTTGGCCGACCCCGGCAACGTGACGGCGAAGAGATCGTGGAGAAGCGCGGCGGAACCGCCGGATGGAACGCTGAGGGTCGAGCGGTCGAAGCGTCCTGCGCCGCCGCGGCACGGCGTGCCGAGAGGGAGCAGCGTTGCCCCTTCGCGGGTATCGTTCGGTTCGAGGTCTTCGCAGGCAGGCGACACGATGTCATAGCCGATGACCGCAAACGCCTCCAGGTCGGCCTTCGTCAGGACGAAACGGCCGCTCACCGAGACCGTCGGATCCATGATCCCGACGTGGACGGCCGTATCGGCGTCATCCTTCCAGTGGCTGGCCTGCTTGCTGTCGCCGTTCTCGCCGCGCGGGTTCCCGGTCGACAGCGCGTACTCGGTGCCGCCGGCGAAGAACCGCTGCTCCCCGCCGGTCTTCAGGATGCGTTGGGCGGTGCCGAACGACTCGAGCATGGTCCCCGGGCGGAAGCGGAAGAGGTCGAGAACGGCCGGCGCGGAGGCGATGCTCGCGCCCAGCTCCGTTGCGCCGACACGCGAGGAGAAGCCGAGCATGTGCCCGATCTCGTGCACGACCACGGCAACGAAGTCCGTCTTGCCGAACGTGACGCCGTCGTCGGGGTCGAAGTCGTAGGAGAACCGGGAGTTGAACCCGATGCTCGGCGTCTTCGCCTGGTGGTCCTCCTCGTCGGGCGTGGAGATCGGATCGAAGAATCCGAGAGCCCGCAGGAGGATGGCACCGGCGATGATCTCCTGCTGGTCGCCGAGATCGGTGGGAACTTTTCCGTCAGAGGGAAGGGCCTGGTAGAGGGCGGGCTCGAGATCGCCCTGGGCATGATCGAGAAGAGCGGCGCGGACTTCCGCGTAGCCGCCGTCTTCGGTGATGAAGCTGGCCGACGTCGCGGAGGCGATGACGTTGTCGTTCGGCCACGCCTCGCCGAAGCGTGTCGAGCCGAAGTCGACGTCGACGTACACGGTGATCGGGTCGGCGATGCGGCTCTCCCAGATCTGCGCGGCGCGCTCGAACGCTGCCTTCGCCTCGGGTTGGGCGTCGAGCTGCGCCGTGCCGCGCAGGATGATGTTCAGTCCCGAGGCTCCTTCGGCATCGCCTCGCAGGCGCGCGTGACGCTCGCCGAACACGCGCAACGGCACGTCCGGTCGCTGATTGAGCCGCAGAGCCTCCTCGGCGGTCGCGTCGCGGCAAGAAGCCCCGCCGTCCACCGCGGTGATGACGTACGCACCACCATGGGGATCGGGCTCGAGACGAATCCCTGACGCCGCGGTGCTCACGAACGGCCAGGAGAGGACGACTGCTGCGACTGCCAGACGCGCGAAGGTGTTTTTCATGCTTTCGGATCCTTGGACAGGATTCGGAACGTTTCGGCGGGAGATTTATTTTCGCCGGTGGAAGGATCGTGTCGCTTGACAAGCTCGGCACTGCGGGAGTCGCCCAGTCGACGACTCGAAGCGACGACTCGACGCACAGCTGCGGGTCGACCGGCTCGCTCTCCAGCGGTAGAGGCACGATGGAAGCGTCTCCACCAGTGTTATGTTGTCCGCACACGCATGAAGATCCACATGGTGTCCTTCGAGGACGGCATCACCGCCACCGGCTTCCGCAAGATGGCCGCGTTCATGGAGCGCGTGAATCCGGACACGAAGCTCTTCTATGTCGGAACGAACAGCTATCGCTCGTTCTGGAAGTCGTTCTCGCGGAAGATGGGGACGGCGATCGACTTCGGCCCGGAACAGATCGACGAGATCGCGCGCGGCATCGCCGGCGCGGAGCTCGTGGCCGTCTCGTGCATGACCGGCTATGCCGACGTCGCGAGGAGAGTCCTCGCCCGCGTCCGCCAGCTCTCGCCTGAGTCGTACATCATGTGGGGCGGCATCCATCCGATCATCTATCCGGAGAACGCCATCGAGGCGGACGTCGACGCAATCTGCACGGGAGAGGGCGAGCTCGCGTTCGCGGAGTGGCTCGACCTCTACACGCGCGGCGCGGACTTTACGAAGGTCCAGAACTTCTGGTTCAAGCAGAAGGACGGGACGATCGTCCGTAACGTCTTCCGCCCGCTGATGAGCGCGGCGGAGCTGGAGACGCTGCCGTTCCAGAAGTACGCGGGTGAGGAGTGGATCTACTCGCCCGGCCAGGGCTTTCGCCCGGTGGCGCTCTCAGACTACCTGCAGAACAACGGCCTCGCGTATCAGGCCATCTGGTCCATCGGGTGTCCGTTGCACTGCACGTTCTGCGGCAATACGGTCTTCATCAAGAACGACCCGAAGTACAAGCGCATCCGTCACACCTCCCCCGAGTACATCGTGAGCGAGGTCAAGCACGCGAAGAAGGTGCACCCGCACATCAACACCGTGCTCTTCCACGACGACAGCTTCATGGCCATTCCGCTTCCGGAGTTGACGGAGTTCGCCAAGCGGTGGCGCGAAGAGGTGGGCCTCAATTTCTGCGTCTACGGCGTCATCCCCAGCTACGTGCAGCAAGACAAGCTGGAGGTGCTCACGTGGGCGGGGATGAACCGCGTGCGCATGGGCGTGCAGAGCGGCAGCCAGCGCATTCTCGACTTCTATCGCCGGCCGACGCCGATCGCGCGCGTGGAGCGCGCCGCTGCGGACCTGGCGAAATTCTCGAAGTACCACATCAATCCTGCCTACGACATCATCGTCGACAATCCGATCGAGACGCGTCAGGACGTGATCGACACGCTGGAGCTGATCTGGCGTCTGGCCCGGCCGTTCACACTGAACATCTTCTCGCTACGCGTGATCCCGAACACGGTGCTCGAGAAGCAGATGCGGGAGAACGGGATCGATCTGGAGCAGATCAACGCGAACTACACCTCGCTGCGGCCGACGTTCGCGAACGTGCTGCTGTACATCCTCCTCGTCTGGCGCATCCCCCGAAGGTGGTTCGACAGGCTCCTGCGCCACGTACGCGCGTTCGGCGAGCCGCAGAAGTCGTATCCGATTCTCATTCTTCTCGTGCGCATCCCCTGGCTGATCAAGCAGGGGCTCCGGCACCTCCGCTTCGGCGAGTTCTCCGTGATCACCGGCTACAGCGGCTATGTGCTCTGGAAATCCGGCATCCTCGGCGTGTGGAAGAAGCTGTTCGGCCGCAAGCTGAAGGTGGACGAGGCGAAGATCGAATCGTGGCTGCCGATCCCCGACGCGGAACGAACCGCGGCGGGGTGAGGCCGGCACGGCCGGCAGCGCTGGTTGCTCCGCCTTACGGCACGCCAAGGGTGCATTCAGCCGTCGCGGCTTCGGGCGGCGCAGCGCGCCTGATGTTTTCTGTCGGAAGAACTCACGTATTAGGCGTGACACGACACTAGTGTCGTGTCCGTGACACGACACTAGTGTCGTGTCCTTGGAGTTTGGCCTTCCGAGGTCTGCGCCGTACGGTCTACGCCGCCGTGAAGCGGCCGAATCCTGTGCCGCGGAGCGGCAGCCAGACGGTAGCCGGGGGTGCGAGCGCTCAGCGAGCGACCCCCGGAAAGGAATGCAAGGTGGTGTGCCGCGTCAGCGGCACCGGATGTCGGGATCACGTCGAAACGCACTCTCGGTTTTAAGTTTAAGGTTGCGGGCCCGCATCGCGTAGATTTGAGCTCGCACTCCGGTGCCGCTGACGCGGCACAGGATCCATCCCGCCCTTACCGGGGGTTGCTCGCTGTGCGCTAGCACCCCCGGCTACCGTCTGGCTGCCGCTCCGCGGCACAGGATCCGGCTTCACATGGCCGACAATTTCTCCCACTTCGCGGAACGGATGGATCGCAACACGATGTGCTTGAAATTCACCGTCCGCCGGATTCGACGCCTTGTCTTCGGAATTCAGAGGCTTGCAAAGGGCCAAACTCCAGTGACACGACACTAGTCTTTCGGTGATGACTGTCTATCCGATGCGGTGATCTCGCCGGTGACGACGAACTCGAGGTCGACGTTGGCGCAAGAGCGCGGCAGTCGATCGATCACGCCCGCATCCCGCACATAAACCCGCAGAACGCCGTCGCCGATGCCAATTCCTTCGACGCCCGGCATGTTTCCGAGCTCGCGTTTGGCAGTCGCCTTGGCGTCGCGGAGTTGTTCGGGAGTCAGCACGGCAAAATTGTAGTCCAATCACAGAATCTCGATCCCGAAACGGGCGGTCACGTCGGCAATGTGGTTGCAGAACGTCGTGCCACCGCCGCCGGCAAAGAGAAGTCCGACCGGGCGACGGGTTACGGCATCGACGACGAGCGAGCCCGAATCGCCGCCGGCGCTGAAGTTGCCGTTGACGCCGGTCACGGCGATTTGGTCGTTGAACTGAGCGATTCTGAACCCGTAACGAACACGGACATCGGCGGCGAGGTCCATGATGACGCCGATGGTGTGGAGGGTCGTCCGTCCCCGTTTGCGAACCGACTGATAGAGTGCGGCGTTCATCGGTGGCGGCACGACGGGTCCAATTGAATCGATCTCGGGATTGACGTCGGATACGGTGATCAGCTCCGCGATCGCGGCGTCGATTCGATTGGGCGCGCCGGAGAAATCGATCGGCTCGAAATCGGTGAGCCTTGCGATCGGTGGGTGCGCGGCCCCGCCGTCCAGTGGTCCTGGCTCGAGGATGTCGTCGCCCAAAGACGCCTGGTTGCTGTCGGCGATGACGTGGTTGTTCGAGAGGATGAATCGGTTTTCACCGTTCGTAGTGACCAGGCATCCCAGGGTGCCGGCCGTGATGTTCGGATGGCCGCACGAGACACCACACCGGACCGGACGGGGGAACTGAGCGACGAGGTCGCCGACCTCCACGATGTCCGTGGGGACCCCGTCCACACTGCTGGGAACGCGCTCGGATTGGCCCAGCGCGGACGTGGGAATCTTCGCCCGGACGTACACGCGAATGGCGAGAACGTCGAGTCCGGCGCCGGATGTGACTTTCGCGCCGTAGCCAACACCCACGATGTTGGATTCCGGCAGGGTGGATGTCGACAGAGATCCGATTCCCCCTGCCGCCTCCGCGCTCGCTACACCGAACATGTGTTCGAGCAGAGCGGATTTCATGTGGCGAGCTTCGTCAAAATACTCGGGCGATGCGATGACAGTCATTGGAGTCCTCCCTTTCGCTGATCAGAGGGACTCGAACGACGAGTTCCTCAGCTACCGTGGTTGGACTGGCGAGAAGAGATACGATCCATCCGCGCTCGATGGCTCTGTCCCGCGGGCGGCGGCGTGATATACGTCCGTCCCTCGAATGCGTGATGATGTCGGTTGCATGGATTGGAGCGGATGAAGAACCGGAACGTCAGAGGGGGGGCGATCATGCTCCTCGGCGTCGCGGCGTTCGCGCTCATGGACGTGGGGATGAAGGTCCTCGCGCCGGCCTATTCACCGCTCCAGATCGCGGCCGTCCGCTCCTTCTCGTCGCTTCCGCTCATTCTCCTCTGGATCGCCCTGCGCGGCGGCTTTCGCCGGATTCACCATGTGCGGTGGGGACTCCACGCACTGCGCGCGGCCATCGGCATCGTCATGCTCGCGTCGTTCGTCTACGGTCTCCGCCACCTGCCCTTGGCCGAGGCATACACGATTTTCTTCGTCGCCCCGCTGCTGATCACCGCGTTTGCCGCGGTGATCCTCGGGGAGAGGGTGGAATGGCAAAGGTGGGCGGCCATCGTGGTCGGTCTTGCCGGCGTGGCGATCGTCCTGCGGCCGACGGGTGCGGGCGTCATCAGCCTGGCGGGACTCGCGGTGGTGGTCTGTGCCGTCGGCTACGCGCTCTCGGCGATCCTCGTGCGGATCCTCGGCCGCACCGACTCCACGGAGAGCATGGTCTTCTGGCTGATGATCCTGATGGGGGCGGGCGCCGCAATCCTCGCGCTTCCGCAGTGGCGCGCCATTCAGCCGCAGCACTGGATCGTCATCGCCGGCATCGGCGTGACGGGTTGCCTCGGACAGTGGGCGCTCACCGAGGCGTTCCGCGTGGGCGAGGCGTCCTACATCGCGCCGTTCGAATACTCAGCCCTGGCCTGGGGCCTGGCGTTCGACTGGATTCTCTGGCGCAGCATTCCCGGCGGCCGCGCGCTCGCCGGCGCGGCGGTCATCGTTGCCAGCGGGATCTATCTGATCCGGCGTGAACGGAGCGCCGGTCAGGAATCGCTGCAGCCCCTCAGCCATGAAGGCTCCGCGCACGTGCCGCCGGTGGACGTGCGCCGATCTTCCTGACATCGTGCCATTGGCAAGAACTGGCCCAAGCATCATGTTACGGACTGGGAGATTGAAGAGGTGTTTCTCAACGCCCCCGCGACAGTTCTGCGGTGAGGATGCGCGCGGCCGGTGACAGCCGAAAAGTTTCTCGGCCGCGTGGTCGCTGCGCTTGAGCAAGCGCAGAACGTGGTCCCTAGGAGACTGCGCGGTGGAAACGTCAGGCGCGCTGCGCCGCCCGAAGCCGCGACCGTCAAGTCCATCGGAGACGTGCCGTAAGGCGAAGCAACCAGCGCGGCCGGCCGTGCCGGCCCGGCTAGGCGTCGAAGTATTTGCCCACCTCGTACGGATGCGGGCGGTTGCGCACCGCGGCGTCGTCGGCGCGCAGGTGCCGGATGTAGTCCGCGAGCTGGCCCTCGTCGAAGACGTCTCCTTTGAGGAGGAACTGGTGATCCTGCTCGAGGGCATCGCATGCTTCGCTGAGGCTCGTCGGGAGGCTGCGGATCTTACGTCGCTCCTCTTCGGTCAGGGCGAAGACGTTCTTGTCGATCGGGCCGAATCCCTCCGCGCGCGGATCGATGCGCTTCAGGATTCCGTCCAGCCCGGCCATGAGCTGTGCCGCCAGCGCGAGATAGACGTTGCACGTCGCGTCCGGCGGCCGGAACTCGAATCGCGCCGTCTCTTCCTGATCGG
The DNA here is from genome assembly GCA_964558905.1 of uncultured Thermoanaerobaculia bacterium. Lineage (GTDB taxonomy): Bacteria > Acidobacteriota > Thermoanaerobaculia > Gp7-AA8 > Gp7-AA8 > QHVT01. Next base: position 18,458 of record CAZLGP010000079.1, read on the forward strand.
CGTACTTGGGGACGCGGATCGCCGCGGATCGGTTGCCGAGGGAAAACAGGGCGGAGACCGGCGCCTCGAAGCCTGGGACCAGCCGGCGATAGGAGTTCGTGCTGGGGTTCGTAATGGCGAGCAGCGCCGGCCCGTGCTTGAGGATCCCTCCGATGTAGTGGAAGGCGAGCTCATTGAGACAACCGTAACCGTTCGGATCGTAGAAGACGTTGCGACTGTTTTTCCTGAGCATCTGATGGAAATGCATGCCGCTGCCGGCCTCGCCGAACAGAGGCTTGGGCATGAACGTCGCCGTCTGGCCGTGACGAACCGCGACGTTCTTGACGACGTACTTGATGATCTGGGTGGCGTCGCCGGCACGGAGGATTCCGAACAGCGGCGTCTCGATCTCGCACTGTCCCGGGCCGCCGACTTCGTGGTGGTGGTACTTCACTTCCACTCCGAGGTTCTCGAGCTCGATGCAGATCTCGCCGCGGAGGTTGTGCAGGGCGTCCTTCGGGGGGATGGCGTGATAGCCGCCGTGCAGAGGGATCAGATGCCCGTGTCCGGCCGTGGCGCTGTTCCAGTCCGCTTCGGAGCTGTCCACGCGGTAGGAGGCGACGTTGACGCCGTTCTCGATCGAGACGTGATTGAAGACGTAGAACTCGTACTCCGGCCCCCAGATGCTCTCGTCCGCGATGCCGGTCGTTTTCAGGTATTCCTCGGCGCGCCGGACGATGTTGCGGGGGTCGTATGCGAACGGCGACTTCGTGTCGGCCTCGTACGCGGAGCAGATGAAGCTGAGCGTCGGGTGCACGCAGAAAGGATCGCGGAACGCCGTCGTGAGATCGGGCAGCAGGACCATGTCGCCCGACTTGACCGACTTCAGACCGACGCTCGAGCCATCGAAGCCGACGCCGTCGCGCATGAGATTCTCTGTGAATTGGCTGGCAGGAATCGTCACGTGGTGCCACCGGCCCCACAGATCGCTGAACTTGAGGTCCACCATCCGCAGACCTTCTCTCCCGATGTGCTCCTGCGCTTCTTCGAAGGTGCCGAACAAGATTCCTCCCACGGGCAACGGGAGGTTACGCGGGGGGCGCATCCGTGGGATGTGACGGTCAGCATGGACAACCCTGTCACAGCCTCTGAGCCGCGTAGACGGCGAAGGACCCCTGCGGTTTGCGATGCCCGCGCACGAGACAGGGGGTCCTTCGCCGCGCTTCGCCGGCTCAGGACAGGGAAGCGCCGGCCTCTCTCAGCAACTCCCGCAGCACGGACCGGTGGCAGTGTGCCTCGTCTTCGCAGTAGCAGCCGACCGAGAGGTTCGTGTTCCGCGACAGCGCCGCGAGCAGGGCGATGAGCCGTGCATTGTCTGTGGAATTCATCTCCGCGCGGTACTTCCTGACGAACGTTTGCCACTCGCGATCCGTCGTTGTGCCCAGCGCCGCCTTCACCAGCTCCGCGGTGGGTGCGAGCTGCGGAAGCCAGACGTCATACCAGTCGTCGGTCGCGAAGCGTTCTTTCGGGACGCCGCGCGGCGGGCGCCGCACGGTTCCCACGCGCAGTCCCTCGTCCGGCGCACGCTCGGATCCGAGGCGGACGATGCGGATGCTCATGAGGCAATGATAGTGGCGGGAGGGATTTGGGGTGCGTCGTCCCGCCAAAACCAGCGGACCGCCGCCGTCTCGGCGGCTGACGTGCACGCGTCCCGCGTGCACACGCGCGGGCGGGACGCCCGCGCCTGGAGTTTGGACATTCGCACGCAGCGCGTGATTCGGAGCCCGCGTAGCGGGCAAAAGGAAATAGCCCCCGGCTTCAGCCGGGGGTGGGGCGCGGTGTTCTGGTCAGCCCGCGTAGCGGGCGAAAGAGTCCTGTCGCCCGCTACGCGGGCTGGACTCTAACGGTCACAATTCCCCCGGCTGAAGCCGGGGGCTAGTGCGCCCGAGAGCGCATCTGAAGAGGAGGTGAGAACACTCTCAACCAAATGCTCGACTGGTTGAAAGCCGACCGTAACTGCGTCGTCGCAAGACGGGGTGGAGAGCAACGGA
>CAZLGP010000080.1:0-16012 GCA_964558905.1 uncultured Thermoanaerobaculia bacterium
TGAGACTTTGAGACTTCACGCGCAACAGGCGCCGGCCGCCCGAACATGCGGGGACGTGCCATCAAAGGTCGGGCGGGCCTTGGGACTTTGAGACTTTGAGACTTCACGCGCAACAGGCGCCGGCCGCCCGAACATGCGGGGACGTGCGATTGAAAATTGAAAAAGGGTTCTCGCCGCGTTCTTTTTCAATTTTCAATTTTCAATTGTCCCCTGATGGCAACGTACGTGCAGCCATCTCCGAACACAGGCACCTCCGGAGAAATCGGATCCCGACCGGCTGGTGCCGGAAAACAGTTGGAGTCTCGAATGAAAAGAATGATTTTGTGTTCGGCCCTGGCATTCCTTCTTGCGCCCGCGCTCTTCGCTCAGATGCCCAAGGGCGAGAAGCCGGCCATGATGCCCGATTGTGCGGCGATGATGCAGAAGCACGAAGCGATGCAGCAGCACATGGCGGAGATGAACGCCAGGGTGCAGAAGCTCGTCGATGAAATGAACAGCGCGAAGGGCTCTGCGAAGGTCGACAAGACCGCAGCCGTCGTCACCGAGCTCGTCGCGCAGCGCGCCATGATGCAGAAGGAAATGATGGAGATGCAGCCGAAGATGATGGAGCACATGAAGGAGCACATGCGGAGCGGCATGATGAAAGGGATGGCTGATGCGATGTCCGGCTGCCCGATGATGAAACACGACAAGGCTCCCGCAGCGCCTGCCGCGGAGCATGAGCACTGACCGCCGGGATTGAGAATTGAGAATGGCGCTCTCGCCGCGTTCTTTCTCAATTCTCAATTCTCAATTCTCAATTTCGGTTCCGAGCCCGGCGAGGAATCGTGATACCACTTCACCCATGCGTACAAGCATCGCGATCCTCCTCGCCGCCCTCCTCGCCTTGCCGCTCTCCGCCCAACCTGCCCCCCGCTCGCCGACGCCGGAGTCCATCCCGTTCGCGGGGAAGGTGACGGACTTTGCGACGGGGCTCGAGCATCCGTGGGGGATCGCATTCCTTCCCGACGGGCGCGCGCTCGTCACCGAGCGTCCCGGGCGGTTGCGGATCGTGGGGCGTGACGGGAAGCTCTCCGCGCCGCTCGCGGGCGTTCCGCGGGTGCATGCGCAGGGGCAGGGTGGACTGCTCGACGTCGCGCTCGATCCGAAGTTCGCGGACAACCGCATCGTTTATCTCTCCTATGCCGAGCCGGGAGACGACGGCGCGGGCACGGCGGTCGCGCGGGCGAAGCTCGCGGATGCCGGACTCACCGACGTGCGGGTGATCTATCGGCAGCAGCCGAAGGTCGCCGGCTCCGGCCACTTCGGCTCGCGGCTGGTGTTCCGCCGCGACGGGACGCTCTTCGTCACGCAGGGCGACCGGCAGCGCTATAGCGAACAGGCCCAGGACCTCGCCTCGGGCATCGGCAAGGTCGTGCGCATCAACACCGACGGATCCATTCCAAAGGACAACCCCTTCGTCGGACGCCAGGACGCGCGTCCGGAGATCTGGTCGTACGGTCATCGCAACGTGCAGTCCGCGACGCTCCATCCGGCGACCGGCGCGCTCTGGACCGTGGAGCACGGCGCGCGCGGCGGCGACGAGCTCAATCACCCCGAGGCCGGCAAGAACTACGGCTGGCCGGTGATCTCGTACGGCGTCGAATACTCGGGACGCCCGATCGGCGAGGGCCTGCGCGCGAAAGCGGGGATGGAGCAGCCGGTCTACTACTGGGACCCGGTGATCGCCCCGTCCGGCATGGTCGTCTACACCGGCAACGCCTATCCCGGCTGGAAGAACAGCATCTTCGTCGGCTCGATGCAGCCCGGCGCGCTCGTCCGACTCGAAATCGCCAACGGACGCGTCGTCAAGGAAGAGCGCTCCCTCGGACACCTCAACCAGCGCATCCGCGACGTCGAGCAGGGCCCCGACGGGTTGCTGTATCTACTGACCGACAGCGCGAAGGGACGGATTCTGCGCCTCGAGAAACCGTAGCCGCGCCGCGCGGAGCGCGTGCGGAGCGCCGCCTTCCAGGCGGCCGCTACGCCGGCATCCTGCCGGCCGCGCTCGCGAGAAGCGTGATTCGAAGGCGGCCCGCCGGGTCGTTCCTCAGATCGTCCTCTCACGACACCATTCACTCCGTGGGGACGCAGGCGACAATACACCTGGTCCTGAATGTCTTCGAAGCTCGCGTCATTGGGGAGCCGCTCCAGAAGCTACCGCTCTTCGTCCTTCGCGGTGTTCATGCCGGCACTCTACAGCGAGACGATGGCCCGGTCCGAACCGCACAGGGCCTGACGCTCATGCGCGCCAACCCGCACGCGATCGTTTCCCGCGCTCGCGACTCACGTGGCGGGGGTTGGCGTCAGCTGCACCGTTGAGTTGGACGAAGCCGCTGCGCGGCGCGCTGACCGAGTGATCATTTTCGATGAGCTCCGAGCCTTCACCGAGTGCGCCGGAGATCGCAGCAAAACCTCTCCCTTGACCGTCCACGCGACTTCGTCGCCGCGGTCGAGTCGGTTGCATTTTGTCGGCGATGTGGTGCGCGATTCGCGGAGCGGCTCGCCGTCGTAATGTCGGCAGTGACCATTCACGCTGCGGCTTCGAGGTCTCGATCGTGAAGATCGAGAATGTCAAGAAGTCGCAATGTCGGTAGTGACCATTCACGCTGCGGCCGCGGTCTTGCGCGGACTCATGCCCATCGTGCAGAAGTCGCAACGTCGGCAGAGACCATTCACGCTGCGGCTCGACTGGTCGTACGCGGCCGAAGCCATCACGATCGTTGTCGCAATGTCGGCAGTGACCATTCACGCTGCGGCTCCGCTCAGAAGACAAGAACGATGACCGCTTCATCGTCCAGAGTCGAAATTGTCTGCAGTGACCATTCACGCTGCGACATGAGGAGAAAGGCATCAAGGATGTCTTCAACTACTCCACATGGAAGTCGCAATGTCGGCAGTGACCACTCACGCTGCGGCGACAGCCCTAGTAGTCCTACTCATCGTGATTGTCACTTGGTGTCGCAATGTCGGCAGTGACCATTCACGCTGCGGCTGCTATCGAGCACCGGATTACGATCACAGCGACTGCTGGGAGTCGCAATGTCGGCAGTGACCATTCACGCTGCGGCTCCAGAACTACGCGTGCCGGACAAGTACGAAGAAGTCGCAATGTCGGCAGTGACCATTCACGCTGCGGCCGACTTCCCTTCGAACGCCAGTGTGTGGATTGAGAAGTCGCAATGTCGGCAGTGACCATTCACGCTGCGGCAAGCTCCTCGGCATGGTCGTAGAGCGGAACGGCGCGAGCATCGAGTCGCAATGTCGGCAGTGACCATTCACGCTGCGGCCCCCCCATCGACCTTCCCATGGAGCGGGCCAAGTACGAAGCCGTCGCAATGTCGGCAGTGACCATTCACGCTGCGGCCCGTCGTTCCTCCGCGGGAAGACGACCCTAGGTGGAAGGGTCGCAATGTCGGCAGTGACCATTCACGCTGCGGCTTCCTCGGCACCACCGTCGAGGTAGAGGAGGAACAGGTGTCGCAATGTCGGCAGTGACCATTCACGCTGCGGCTCTGGGCATCCTACTGGATTTCCCAGAAGGCGACCGTCAGAAAGTCGCAATGTCGGCAGTGACCATTCACGCTGCGGCCGCAGCCCTCGCAGCGCTTTCTGAATAAAGAACTTGCGGGGGCCTCTCCGGGCCGGACCGCGCGCGGCCACTTCCGGGCCGCTCCGGAGCATGTTAGGGGACCCGAGGCGCTCGCGCAAGTGGCGCAGATTCTTCATCTTACGGGCGCTCCGGGGCGGACGAACCGGGAGAACCGACCGATCCGCACGTAAGTGACTGATTCTAATGACATCTCATGCTTGTCCTGATTCAAGGACGGCCTCCGCCCCGGAGCGGACCCGTTGCGCTGACCCTCCGCGAGTGTGCAGGCTCACGTAAACATCTCATGCAACGACACATACTCGTCGCGTCCAGGGAGTGATCGCTTCCGCGTGGCTGTCCCCGGCCGTCGTGGCACGTCCGGTGGCCCGATGCCTCTCGCGACATTGGCCACTCCGCTCTTCCATCAAGTTGGCCACTGTGTGTGGGGCGATCATACGCGGGCCCCGGTTCACTTCACATCTGAGGGCAGGCCGATGGCCCGCATCAGTTCGGGAGGAAGGTCCGGAACGTCGACCCCGCGCTGGAGAGGACCCAGGCGGACGTGCAACGGTTCGGTGGCGAGGACTTTCCGAGCCGCGATCGGCACCGACTCCACGAGGGCGACGACGTCGATGTCCGAGGCGAGCAGCGCGCCGCGCCATTCGGGCACGGCCGCGGGATCGCGGGAGACGATCACCGCGGAGGTGCAGCAGTTGAGGATCGACTGTGTCCGGCGATCGATCCGGCCGCCGAGGTCGACGAGAAGGAGACGCTTGGATTCCGTGAGCGTCCGGATCTGTGCGGTCATCGCGGTCACGAACGCCTCGTCCCACTGGTTCTTGTAGCGGAGAGTCGCGGCGAGATCGGGAGCGATCGCGCCGAACCAGTTGCCCTCGCCATCGGGGCTGGCGCGCAGCAGAAACGTGTCCCGCTGAAACTCCTCGGGCGCGAGACGGCGGAGCTGCTCATGGACGGCGCGAAGGAGAACCGATTTCCCGCTGTTGGGAGGACCGACGAAGGCGACCACCTTCGCTCCGGAGCGCGCCGCCGACTCCGGTCGTGGCCCTGCGGGTTGTCGTCGGGGCAGGCTCGGGCTGATGCTCGCGAGCGAAATGACACTGGCTGGCGCCGGTCCGTTCGGGCCGGGGCGGACGACGATCCCGCCATGACGCGGATCCATCACCGCGACCCATGGTGCCTTCTCACACCGGGCCATGGCCCAGGTGTGGAGCCACAACGGAGCCTTCCCGTTCAGGATGACGCCTTCGCGCCAGTCGAGATCGGACGGGAGTTGCAGAGAGGGAAGGTCACGGAAGTCGCCGATGCCGTTCCCGTCGATGAAGAGGTCGAGAATCTGAAAGCCGTAAGCGGTCGGAATGCGTGTGATGTGAATGTTGGCCAGAGCTCGCCGCCTTTCTGGAGCTTACCGATCGCCGGATCTCTCGCGGAGGATGTCTCCGAGCTCGAGGTCCGGATCATGTGAGACCACGACGACGTAGCCGCTGAGCTTCGGGTCGTAGATCGCGATCACCGCGAAGAGATGAGCCACGTGGTGAACGATGACCGCGATCACCGGGAGGGATGCGGCGCCGTTGAGAAGAAGGAGTCTGCCGCCGGTGAGGCCTGTGTTCTTCAAGTCCCGCATGATGTCGTCTACGTCGCGGACGATCCTGTCATTCGGTGCCGGGTCCGCAAAGGCGAGGCGAAGCAGGACGGCATTGCCCGCGGTCAAGACGATGGAGTCCTGCGTGATCGAGAAGGTCTTCAACGTACGTGATGATCCCTGGGGCTCGAGTCAGAGGTCGAAGTTCGCCAGCGACTTTCCGAATCCCAGCTTTTGCGTGAGGTAGTCGTGCATGTTCGTGTTGGCCGTCAGCGCGGTCACGCCCTGTCGCGGCGACCATGTCATCACGGGGACGTATTGACCGTTCTCGAGACGGTGGACATGCCATAGCATCGGAGAGGCGAGACGGCCTCCCTCGGCTGATGTGGCACCTCCGAGCTGCCTTCGCTCTGCTACGTTTGTCGAGCGTGCATCGAAGGGACCGCAACCGTGGATGATCTCTTCCATGCCGTTACGCATGCCATCGAATGAAGCGCTGTGCGCCCGGCCGACAAACACCTGGTCGACAGTCTGAAGCTCAAACCAATCCGAGGGAGTGCGGGCGCCCCCCGCCGGCCTTCCGAGGATTGCCCCCACCCTTCGCAATCCACGCTCCAGATACTGTGCGAGTGTCCCGTCGCTTTGGAGATCTCGACCAGGATCGAAGCCCCCTTCCAGAAAGCCGGTAAGCAGATCACCTGGCTTTGGAGCCCACTGCAGCGATCCATAGCCGCGACGCGAGCGCCGTCCGACAGCGCCGAGGTGCAGCGCCGTCCAGACCACGGCCTGGAGACGTTCGCGGAGAGACGACGTTTCAAGGCGAGGAATACGAAATTGAAGATGGAATCGAGCCTTCGGGGCGACCATGTCCGTCGCTGTCTGGCCCCCTCCGGACTTGTGCGGGAAGAGAGCGTGATTCTGCAGCGAAGGAGTCCCGATCGATGTTGCACGGACGGTGACTCTCTGTCCCATCCGGGTCGAGCCCCATAGTTCCTCTTCCAGTCGCCGAAAATCCGTGCCCCCTAGTGCACGTGTCCAGAACCGGAAGAGCCCTCGGAGCTCGGGAGGACGGAGAGCCAGCGGTCTGTCGCAATGACCGGGAGTCGCGCCACCGATGATCGCCGGCGATACCAGTTCCACTTCGAGGTGGTCGATCATTTCTCTCCTCCACCATCGGTTGGCACGAGCTTGTCTAACCATGCGACTCGCTCTTTTGCGGCCTGCTTATCTGATTTGCGCCACGTCGCGATCTCTCTGCGATAGTTCCGACTCAACTGCAGCGCGATGGCAGTCTGCCGTTTTGGGTCTTCCATTCGCCGCGCCTCATCGATGCGCTGTGCAAGTGTTCCCATCGGAAGTTCCGGCGGAAGAAATTCGACTGCGAGGACTCCATAATCGACAGGGGCTTCGTTCCCTCCCACTCGCATTCCCAGAGGCCTCGCGAAGAACCCGTATCCCGCGGTTGTCTTCGCGCCTATGCCCAGTTCTGTGAGCGCACGGAGCAACCATGTCTGCAATCGACCTCGAATGTCATCGACACTTCTTCCGCCCAACCCGCGGGAGATCTGCCGTGCCGCCTCGTCGTCCGGATCTTCCGGAATCCGGAATCGCACCCGGAACTCGAATTTGAGGCCCGGCCTCACGGCGAGGAACTTGACCGGATTCGGACCCTCGGTATCCGCTGGCACGCGGGTCGGCGTATGGTTGTCGAGATCTGTGTAGTACTTCGAGTAATGAGAGGTGAGGACGTCGACCTGGATCGGGTTTTCCGCAAGAAGACTCTTGGGCTCGGGGACGGCATCGAGAAAACTCACGACCCCGCCGAGGTTCTCCGCACCGCAGAGGATCTGAACATCCGTGAAGGCCTGCGCCCAACCGGTTGGAACTTCAACACACGACAGGAGCTCGTCTCTCCATGTCTCGAGAAGCTCGATCGGTGTTTCCAGCAGATCGGAGCCCGCCGGCCTCCGGAGGTGGAGTGAGCCGAACATCGCTCGCACAAAGAGTGCGCGCTCCAAGCCCGCGGTCAGGCCTGCCGAGGGTGGAGCGGCCAGCAGGTCCGCGCGGAATGGCATCATCGGGTTCTCACCCTCGAGAAGATCGAGCTCCGCGAGATGATGAACAACTCCGCGGACGGCAGATCCTGGCAGGTAGGGGAATCCGAAGAGCCGGTGGAGCGTGATTCCCGTCTCGAGGCCCGGATTCGATGCCCACCCGATCACCAGCCGCCAATCGCTGGTGCATGTCATCAGGATCTCCGCGCCCGTCATGCTCGCCGACTCGTCGAACTCCGAATGCCACGCAGGGTATCTCGTGCAGGCGTCTCGCACCGCCGGAAGGACGCGGCCGAACCACTCGTCCCGTTTTTTTGTCTCGAGCTTTTCCGCTTGGAACGTGTCGTAGTGGTGATACTTCTCGAGCTCCAGACTCGGAGACGAGAGGCGTGCCGCTGGAACCCGGTGGAGCTGAGCCCTGGTGGTGGCCATCAGTCGCCTCCAGCGGCCTGGGCGGCGCGCTTGAGCCATGCGGAGAATGCAAGCGCCTCTGCGGTCAGCCGCCGGAGACGGGAACCGGTAAGCTGCCCGTTTCCATCGCCGATCCAGGCGAGGAACGTATCGCGGGCGGACGGAGGGTTGCCGGCGCCGTTCTCCGAATGCCAGAGATGCTCGTTCAGGATCCGGAGCAACGCCGTGTCGCCTTTGCTGAGCAGGAAGGCCCATGTGCTGAGAAGGCCGTTTACCTGGATTATGGTAGGCAGCGACATCGCACGTTCGGGCAAAGGGTGTGGCTGTGCATACGCACGACGAGCTCGCAATTGTTCACGACTGATAGGGGGCATCGTAGATCTCCGTTTCGTCCGTCAAGCCCAGATCACGCGTGTGAGCCCAAGACCGGTTCCTTCGTGACCACCGAGGATGACCGCAGCGCGCTGTCCAGCCTCATCGCCGGTCAGGGCCTTGCGCAGTTCCGCACCAACTTCCGTCATCCCCAGACCGTTTCCTTCCACACGTTCGTCTGTCGATCCGAGGAATCCGTAGAACACCGCCTCCGGGGGGACGGCCTCGACGGAGAAGAGCTGGCCCTCCATGACCGTCTTCGCCGCCGACAGATGATTGTGCTGGGTGACGATCGTGGCGTGGCGAACGAAGTAGTGAAAGACGTCATCGCTGACCAGGACGACCTTCGTCCTCTCGACGCCGTCGATGTTGAGCGGAAACTCCCATTCACTCGCGCGATCGAAGGGGAACTCCTCGAGCACGAGCGGCTTGTGTTCCGTTTTTCCGGCGTAGGCATCCTCGCCCGGATCGGGCACCACCCCGAAGGGCGAACCGCTCCCGCCGAAGTACTCCGCGTCAGCGGCGTAGCGCGTGAGCACGAAGGGGCAGGTGATCCAGTGGAAGACGCCGGGATGCGACCGCACCGGAAAAAGGAGGATGCGCGCGTCGTTGATGATCACGCATCCGGCCTGGTCGGCCTTCTCGGTATTCTCGTTGTTCTCGGTCCCGAAAAGGCGCGGCGCCATCTTGCTCGCCTTCCGTTCGCAGACATCGCGGAACGTTCCCCGAATCCCGGAGCCGGGGATCATGGGATAGCCGGTGGTGCGCTCGCGGATCACGGGAAGGTCGACGACACCGACATCCTGTCCGCAGCCCACGTGCAGTGGCGTGACGCACCGGTAGTACACAGTGGAGAACGCGTAGCCCTCCACGAGAGCGGTCGGTACTTCGGCACTCGCCTCGACGTTCGTTGCTGTCATAAAAGTACCTCCTCGAGAAACGCGCTACAAAGGTTTCGTGATTGGCTCCTGCGCCCAGATCGCGTTCAGCACCAATCCTGAAGTGAAGACGGCCGTTGTAAACACGAAGATGGTTTCGGCTGAGAGCTGGCCACCGGTGACCTTCAGCGATCGACGAATAGCTGGCAGGATCAGGAAAACGATGGCCGCCGCGTGAGGAAGAGCCAGAAACACGACGTTTCCCACACGCTTCGCGAGCTCGAATACCGTGAGGCGCGGCCGGGCCCGCTGCTGAACCTCCAGACCAAGGTAGAAGATCGCCGGCACGAGCAGGAGCAGCGACCTCCAGAAGTCCATTCCGTTCCGAAAGAAGCTGATCAGTTCGTCGGAAGAGACCATCAGCGCCGCCCCTGCCGCGGCGGTGCCGGCCAGGCGCGGAACCAACGACTGGATGAAATCAAGAGTTGAGGGTCCGCTTCCATTGTCGCCACGACCCGCGAAGTATGTCCATGCGAACCACACAAGGATCGGCAACAGATAACCGACGGCGATGACCCCGAGAGCGAGCACCGGAGCGTGAGCGAGCAGGAACGCCGCTACGACAGCCAGGCCGGGCAGGAACTGGAGTCCTGCTGCGAGCCACAATTTTGCTGTGTAAACCCGCCTTGCACGGATGAGATCATACTGATCGACGAACCATTCGAATAGCCTTCGCTCGTGGTACACGACGGAGTGATGTTTGTTCTGAATGTATGCGCGGTCAGAGTCAGCGAGCTTCCGCCAAAGCTTCAGAACCAGATGCCCGCGATCCAAAGCGCGCCGCCGATCCTGCACGGCCTGCATCATCAGCCGGTTTCGCTCGTCATCGATTAGGAATCGAAGGAGCTGATACCGGAGCTGACTCGGACTTGGAGGGTTTTCGATCTTCGCCTCAGGAAACTCGCGCGTCTCAACCTGACTTCTGAAGGTCTCCATCTCAGCATCGTCGAACTCGCCTTCAAATACGATCTGCAGTTCCGCCGCGTTGGCGGCATCGATCAATTCTTCGAGGCTCAGCGTTCTAGGCATGACGGTAGTGGGCGAGCTCATCGCAGGTGGTCGTCCTTGCCGCCATAGCGGATTACCCCGTCGCCCACCTCGATCCGGTGATTCGTACCTACCTGCCACTCCTGGATGAGCTCTCCCATATCGGAGTCGTGCAGATAGAAGAGGCGCCAGCCGTCGCCCGACCGTTGCCAGTAGATGTGGGCGAGCGCCACGGCAAATGCCTTGTATCCTCCCGTTGCCACGAGATCCGCTGGCGAGCGGTCGAGATTCTCCATGTAATTCACGAGGCTCTGGAGCTCCTGCTGAATCGTCATGCCCTCCAGCGTTTGGCATTGCGACGTGGTCACGCCGGCATGCTCCCGGAGCACAGCCGCCAGATGTCTCGCCGCTGCCTCAGCCGGGTTGCGATTCCCGCCATGAAGAAGGACGATCGAGGAGTAAGTCTGTAGGAAGCCCGCGAGCGCTACGTGACGGTCGAGCTTGAGTCGCATCGCCAGTAGCGTGCTTATCTCCGCCGAGTACTGGCCCTGCAAGTGAAAGCCGGAATCAAAGAGTCCCACTACTTCAGGATCTTCCGGACCGGCCGTGAGCAGTTCCTGAATTTGATTGGAGATGGCAGCGCCGGTTGCCATGTCCGACCACGCGCGGCGCGCAGATGGACTGGAAAGCTGCGCGGGTTCGCACCATCGTCGATAGTCCGTGATTGCTGAAAAGTCCCCCTCGCACCGCCAGCTCGCGGAATGGAAGAGAGACGTTCCAACCGTGATGATCAGCCGGCGAGCGTCGGTCACTCCTGCTCCTTCACGCGGTCTTCATCGAGGGCCGGTGATAGATAACGTGACAACCAGTGGCAGAGCTCCTCGATCTGCACGGTCGGGCGTGTGCCGCTGATGGCTTCGATCGTGGCCGTGTAGACATCCGTCTCTGGAAACAGAGTCGCGAGAAGCCAGTGATGCGCCGCACGATCCTGCGTTTCTTTCTGCGACTTCATTCTCGCCTTCGCGAGCGAGAAGGCGAGAGTGGACGGGAGACCCTGCATGCGGAGTCGTGAAGCGGTCTCCCGGAGGAGCGAACGCAATCGGGTGCGGTCCGCCGGAGCGTCCCTGACCGCCTTGAAGGCGTGGACCATGAGCTCGTCGTCCCGCCGAAGACGCAGTGGATCGGGCGTAGTGGTCGGATTGACCTCGGCAGCCGTCGCGCTCGCGGGTGGCGTAGTGAGCACGCCGGCACGCACATAGCCGCATCCCCAGGCCTCCCAACCACCCAATTGCAGCCGCTCCGGACCGAGATCCACTTCGCCGGACTGATTCGTCAGCAGAGAGATGAAGATCGTGCCGGGCGGCACCAGTTCGACCCTTCGGAGCGTTCCGGCCCGGACGCGTTTCGTCGGGCCGGACAACGCCGTCATCGTGCGAACTTCACTTGCCGAATGCCACAGCGCTCTTGCGGCATCGGGTGCCGCGAGCACCAGGTCCCGCGGGGCCACGCCGACGAGCGGGGCAAGGCTCCCGAGCAGGGCCGGGACGACGCCGGGATTCCCGTCGACATTCACGCCGCCGGGCAGCCCGCTCAGTCGCGTGTACGCGAGCCAACGGTCGACCACCGGTGGAAGGTTGCAGATGACAAAGCCGGTCCGTGCAAGCCAGGCCACGGTCGTCATCGGCACGACATGAGCCGTGCGCCCATTGGGAAGCGGCGCCGGAAAGGAGAGCACCTCTCCATCCCCGAAGACGAGCTTCCCCGCGCTGCCGGCGACGCCGGTGTCGGTGTTGTCCGGGCTGCCGAAGATCGCCGTCCGTCTCTGATTGAGTCGTTGTGACGACCGATCGGCATAGACGTCGCCGAAGCGGCCGGCCAGAACTCCAGCGAGGGAGGAGAACGGGATCAGCGGGAGGTTCGTCCAGGAGCTCAGGGCCACGGGACGATCGAGCGTGGCCCGTCCACCCGACGAACCGAAGTTCGCCGGAGAGATGAGCTGCAGCCGCAGCCAGGAGCGTCCCGGCGGAATGAGGATGTTCATCGCCACACTCCCACGAGGACGCGGCCGAATCCGGCCGCACCGCCGCGGCCCACCGCCGACAGCCAGCGGTCCTCCACGATCTTTTTTCGGCCGTCCTCGGACAGCGCCTCCGGCCACGTGTAGAAGTGGACAGACCCTGCCGCTTCCAGGTCGATCATGGGGCGCGGCCGATGCAGCTTCGTGTTCCAGCCGCTGACGTGCTGCTGGCGTCCGTTGGCAGCCGCCACGGGAGTTGCTCCGTCGACTCTCGGCCAGGGGTCGTATTCATCGAGGATCCGCGGGGTCAGGAGATAGAGCAGGAATCCGGAGCTGCCGGCGACGCTCTCCATCACGCGCTCGCGAAGCGAGGACAGGATGGCGGCGCGGGAATCCACCGGTTCGAGGAGGATGCGGACGCGACGCCGATCGCCGCCGAGGGATCCGAGGTCGGGGCCGAATTCGGTGAGCGGTCCCGGCGTCGCGAACCAGGTTGTGAAGCTCCACGCCGGAGAATCGGCGCGCTCCGGATCGCCGCCGCCGAAACGACGGTAGGGACGGGAGAAGAACATCCCCTCCTCCGTCAACCCCGTTGCATTCTGAACCACGATCCCCGGGCGTGTCTCGGGACGAAACACATCGCTCAGTCGTCTCGCGTCGTGATCGAGTGGTTCCTCACGGAGGTTCCACGTCAGGATCTTCTCGAGATACCTCGCGCTCACGAGAAGCGGCTCCTCCGCCTCATGCTGCCGAGGTGACGCGAACAGCATGCGCGGCAGCGGAGAGGAAGACCTCCAGTCGTCGGGGATCGGTGCAGGTGGAACGAGGTCGTGACTGAAGAGCCGGCCGGTTCGGGGCTGCTTCCAACAACGGAAGTGAAGCGGCTTCGGAAACCAGAGTGCTCCTCCCGGATCGCGAAACACCACACCGAGCAACTCGGAGACCGATTCCGTACCGCTGTCGAGAATGTCGTCGACCTGCTTTCCGAGCTGAGGAGGAAACGCTCGATGGCTGGACGGGTTCCAGATGAACGATCCGATGGCGCCGTGCACCGTGAGCGGGGACGCATCCTGATCGACGCGGAAGTGATCCGCACCCGCCCGCGTCGAGCGGCTGTCGCCGAAGAGCAGCGGCTCAATCGTCTCCAGGGTCACCTCGTAGACATTCCGAGGAGTCATCGCGCCACCTCGCTTTGCGTTGGCACCGCGGCTTCTTCCCCTCCGGCGGGTTGGGATTCACGCAGGAGGAACGCGACGAGGTGGAGCTGACCGGCCATATGCGCGGTCTGTGCGTCGGGCGTAAATGTCGCCCAGCCTTCGAGCCTCTTCCCGGGTGGGAGTCCCTCGTTAGCGACGGTGTCCCTGGAAGGATCGCCTGTTCGGGTCTTGCGGGGCCGAACCAGGCGGCGTCCGGTGATGCGTCGAATCTCCGCACCGAGGGCCTCTCTCGCCGTCGACATCCTGAGAAAGTCGTCGGGGATCGTCTCGAGCAGCTCTTCGATGTCATAGGCCCATCCGGAAGAGAGGCGTCCACCGCGAGCGAGATCGACGGCCTCGAATACGCGAGTCCACCCGGCTCCCCAATGATCGAGCGCCGTCCAGCTGTTGCCCGAGGCGGTGGTGACGGTGACGCCCAACGCATTCTTGTCGGCGTCCAGGTTTTTGGCCGCTCTGAGGGCGTCGCGGGCGGCCTGAATGGCCGCGGCGAGAGGCCGCTCGCGGTCGAAGATGGCCACGCCCGCGGAGATGGTGATCGGGTCGGCGAGATCCGGGAGTGCCTTGCGCACCGCCTCGCCGAACGCCTTGTGGATCTCGCCGGCGAGTGCCAGGCAGGTCTCGATGGGACAGAGGATCAGCCCTTCGTCGCCACCGAGATAGAAGGCGGTCGCGCGATGGCTCGCGACGATCGGGCTCAGATTTTCGGAGAACTTCATCAGTGCGGGAGGAAGGTCCTCCGGGTGCGCCTGAATCTTCTTCCCCATGTCGTCCCCGTCGAACGTGACGACCGCGAGGTAGTTGGAAGGCTGAGCCGGCAGGTGAGGGTGCTCCGACTCGATCGTGGAAGCGAGCGCTCGGATGGACTCGAGGGTCCTGGCGATGCCCTCGGACTCCGCTGTCGATCCCGCCTCTTCCTTCCTTCGCCGGAGAGTTCTGCCGTACAAGAGTGGATACGGGTCTTCCTTCTCCACTTTCCCTGCCAGCTTCTCCCAATCCTTCAGCAGTCTCGCGAGGTCCTCGAGACCGGCTGCAGCGGACCGCCACTCCGCCGACGCAATCTCGCTCGTCGACGGGAACGACCGCTCGGAGAGATACCCGCCGAAGCGCTTGAGAAGACAAACGCCGCAAAGACGCTCGCCTTTGTCGAGGCGGTGCCCCTTCTCGATCTCATCGCGGCCCTCGAGATCGCGCTGAAAGTCCCGCCATGGAGCCCACTCGTCCGGACCGGCAGCGTCGCGTCTTCCACACTGCCCGCACTTGCCCACGGCGTTCGATGCGTTGACGACCATCGGCCTTGTGCGCTTGACCGCGCTGTAGAGCTGATCGATGGCCTCGAGCGCTTTCCTTTGCTCGGCGGCGGAGAACTGTGACGCGGCGACCGCAATGGGTTGCGTGCACCACACGACACGGATGGGATTTCTCGCGGAAGCGACGTAGGGTTCAAGGATGCGGGGCATCACGGTCGGTTTGATAGCCTCG
Source organism: uncultured Thermoanaerobaculia bacterium (assembly GCA_964558905.1). Lineage (GTDB taxonomy): Bacteria > Acidobacteriota > Thermoanaerobaculia > Gp7-AA8 > Gp7-AA8 > QHVT01. Next base: position 14,710 of record CAZLGP010000080.1, read on the forward strand.
CGGAAGGCGTTCCAGTTCTCGTCGACCGTGTTTTGAAGGGAGTCGAACGCTCGTCCCGGATCGCCGCCGGACCACCACCCGGTGGCGCGATTCGGAATCCCGTAGTCGACGGAGAGCAACGCGGCGGGAGACTTCGCCGCTACGGCGTCCATCGACTGCAGACGGGGCACGAATACCGTTGCACCGTGGTCCTGCAGCGCCTTGAGGGTTCTGGCCATGAGCCAGGAGAGGAGAGCGGAACCGATTCTCAGGTCGCGCGAGCGGCGTGCCTCGGAAATCCACTCCTGAACCGGGATCAATCCGACGGACCAGACGAGCACGATTCGAGCCTCCAACGCCCAACCTCGGCCGCTATGACTGCATTACAGCCCACACATCAAACTACGTGATCGCTCCGCCGAAGCGTACGGGCTCGTTGTCTCATCGATCCAATGACTACGAGTCCGCCGCACTCGAAGAGCGACAACAGAGATCATTCGATGCTCAGGGGCTTCCCTGACTCAAGTCACGAATTTTTCCGAGGTTCTGGAACCCGGACCAGTAGACCCTAAGTAAGGAACGAAGTCAACCCGTCCTCATGACCCCGGCGAACCATGGTGTCGCAAGGACGGAGTGACCATTCGGGCTCCGGCCAACCCTTCGACTACGTCGTCATCGCCACGCCCTACCACGACGAGTCGCAATGTCGGCAGTGACCATTCACGCTGCGGCGTTTCACACAGCAGTTCGCACCGATGGCCACGGACACGTCGTCGCAATGTCGGCAGTGACCATTCGCGCTGCGGCTGCCTTCGTGCAGCATTGGATGAAAGTCCTGGACGCCAAAGGTCGCAATGTCGGCAGTGACCATTCACGCTGCGGCTGCGGCGACTGCCCAGCCAAACGTGCAACCTGGTGTGCGTCGCAATGTCGGCAGTGACCATTCACGCTGCGGCATAAGCAGGTCCACCTGCTCGCGGGAGATCGCGCAAAACAAGAGTCGCAATGTCGACAGTGACCATTCACGCTGCGGCGTGTGCAAAAGCTGGATCTGTCCGGCAACTGGTACGTCGCAATGTCGGCAGTGACCATTCACGCTGCGGCAAGCTTTCGGGGTTCGATGCTCCGCAGCGTCAAAAATACGGATGTCGCAATGTCGGCAGTGACCATTCACGCTGCGGCCACGCAGGACGAACACGCAGCGATCGAGACGAAGAGTGGCAATGTCGGCAGTGACCATTCACGCTGCGGCATGTCGTGACGATGACGCCGGAGATGCGCATGCTGAAAGTCGCAATGTCGGCAGTGACCATTCACGCTGCGG
>CAZLGP010000081.1:0-34183 GCA_964558905.1 uncultured Thermoanaerobaculia bacterium
CGCTTCTCTTTCTCGTCCACAAGGAACCTCCTTCGCGTGATCGAGAATAGTACGCACGTCGAGTACGTCTGTCAAAAGATCATTTCCAAATACATACCCGAAACGTCCAAACTCCAGGCCCCCGGCTTTCAGCCGGGGGTGCGGCGCGGTCTCTTGGCCAACCCGCGTAGCGGGCGACAGAGTCGTCCTGTCGCCCGCTACGCGGGCTCGATTGACGCAATGCGCGAGTCCCCCGGCTGAAGCCGGGGGCTATTTCCTCTTGCCCGCTACGCGGGCGTTTAAAGAAAGTGCCCTTGGATTTTGGCGCCCGCAGATGTCTTGAGGTTCTTTCTACAGTTTGTGAAGCCCACCTGGCGCTGACGACACCCATATAATCCCTCCGTGAAGCATGACACCGCCTCGAACCCGTTGACGGAGCGGTACGCGTCGCGGGAGATGTCCTACCTCTTCTCGCCCGAATTCAAGTTCCGCACGTGGCGGCGTCTCTGGATCGCGCTCGCCGAGGCGGAGAAAGAGCTCGGGCTGCCGATCACCGATGAACAGATCGCGGATCTGAAGGCGGCCGCCGAGACGATCAACTTCGCGGACGCGGAGCGCCGGGAGCGGGAGGTGCGGCACGATGTAATGGCGCACGTCTACGCCTACGGCCTCCAGGCGGCGAGCGCGAAGGGGATCATCCACCTCGGGGCGACGTCCGCGTACGTCACCGACAACACGGACATTCTGCAGATGGCGGAGGGGCTGCGCATCATGCGCGGCCGCATCGTCAATCTGATGTCCAAGCTGCGCGGCTTCGCGTGGCAGTGGCGCTCGACGGCCGCGCTCGCGTTCACGCACTTCCAGCCCGCGCAGCTCACCACGGTCGGCAAACGCGCCACGCTCTGGCTGCACGATCTCCTCCTCGACTACCGCGAGATCGAGTTCCGCGAGTCGCAGCTGGCCCTCCTCGGCGTCAAAGGCGCGACCGGGACGCAGGCCTCGTTCCTCAGTCTGTTCGGCGGCGATGAGGCGAGGGTGCATCGCCTCGAGCAGCTGGTCGCGGAGAAGATGGGGATGCGGCGCAGCTATCCCGTTTCGGGGCAGACGTACTCGCGCAAGGTCGACGCGCAGGTCGTCGGCGCCCTCTCGGGCTTCGCGCAGTCGGCGTCGAAGTTCGGGTACGACATGCGCCTGCTGCAGCACCTTCGCGAGATCGAGGAGCCGTTCGAGGAAGAGCAGATCGGCTCGTCGGCGATGCCGTACAAGCGCAATCCCATGCGCGCGGAGCGGATCGACGCGCTGGCGCGGCACCTCATCGTGAACGCGCTGAATCCCGCGCTCACCGCGGCGACGCAGTGGTTCGAGCGGACGCTCGACGATTCGGCGAACCGCCGCATCGCCATGCCCGAGGCGTTTCTGGCGGCGGATGCGATCGCGCTGATCTACGACAACATCGTCGGCGGCATCGTCGTGCACGACGACGTGATCGCGGCGAACGTCCGCCGCGAGCTGCCGTTCCTCATGACCGAGAATCTGATGATGGAAGGGGCGGCGCGGGGCGGCGACCGGCAGGTGCTGCACGAGCGCTTCCGGATTCACGCACGCGACGCCGCGAACGCGCTCAAGGCCGGCGCGGCGCAGAACGATCTGTTCGATCGCATCGCCGACGATCCGCTGTTCGGCATCGACCGCGCATCCATCGAGCGCATGGCCAATCCCGACGACTACACCGGCCTCTCGCGCCAGCAGACCGAGCGCTTTCTCGTCGAGGACATCGACCCGATCCTGCATGCCGAGCGCGAGCACATCCGCGACGAAGTGGGAGAGGTGCGGGTATGAAGGCTGAAGGCAGAAGGCTGAAGGCAGAAGGGGTGACGCGAACCTTCCGCGCCCTGCGCCCTGCGCTCTGCGCCCTCGTGATGTTCCTCGCGTACGGGTGCCGCACGGCCGCGCCGCCGCCGACAACGCCGGCGGTGCTGCAGGGCGTGGCGAGCTGGTACGGCGAGGAGTTCGCGGGACGCACGACCGCGAACGGGGAGATCTTCGATCCCGCGCAGCTCACCGCCGCGCACCGCACCCTCCCCTTCGGGACGGTGCTCGACGTCACGAACCCGAAGACGGAGCAGACCGTGCGGGTGCGCGTGAACGACCGCGGCCCGTTCATCGGCGGGCGGATCATCGACCTCTCCTACGCCGCGGCGCAGAAGATCGGCCTGATCGAGCCCGGCATCGGCGAGGTCGCCATCGCCCTGGTGCGCATGGGAGGGGGCGAGCGCGAGCCGCCGGCGCCGTTCGAGGCCACGATCGCGGAGAGGCCGAAGGTCGTACCGATCGTGCCCCCCCCGAGTGATGCGCCGAGGGTCGAGGTCGTCCCCCGGGAAGTCGTCGTCGATCGCGTCGAAGTGCAGACCGAGCGCGCGGGCGTAGTGACGCGCACGCAGGTGGCGGCCGACGGCCGCACCCTCGAGGAAGTGCCGGCCACCGGCGACGCGGCGCCGTCCGCGGCGCGCTTCGACGAAGCACGCTACGCGCGGCCGGCGCCGCGTGTGCAAAAAGGGCAGTTCGTCGTGCAGGTGGGAGCGTTCGCCGTCGAGGCGAACGCGAAATCGTTGCAGGAGCGGCTGACGGCGATCGGCCAACGCGCATGGATCGATCGCAACGATCTCTACCGCGTTCGCCTCGGCCCGTTCGCGAGTCGCGATCAGGCCGTGGCAGCGAGGTCGTCGCTCGAGGACAAGGGGATTTCCGCGATCATCGTGAGCGAGTGATGGGGCGTATCATCCTGAGCTGCGTAGACAGCGAAGGATCAAGGGAGCCCTCACGACCGGCGCGCCATGCACGACTGTCGTGAGGGCTCCGGTGACCCTTCGTTCCACTCAGGGTTAGCGGCGGCCGGGCTAAATCAGCTCGCTCTCGGCGAAGAAGAAGGCGATCTCGATCTTCGCGTTCTCGTCCGAGTCGGAGCCGTGAATCGCGTTCTGCTCGATCGACTCGCCGAACTCCTTGCGGATCGTGCCTTCGTCGGCTTTGGTCGGATCGGTGGCGCCCATGAGCTTGCGCAGGCTCGCGACGGCGTCGTTGCCTTCGAGGGCGGCGACGTAGACCGGCCCCGAGGTCATGTAGTCGACGAGACTGCCGTAAAACGGCCGCTCCTTGTGAACGGCGTAGAACGCCTCGGCCTGCCGTTTGGAGAGGCCGATCTTCTTGACACCGAGGATGCGGAAACCGGCGGCCTCGATGCGGCTGATGATCCTGCCGAAGTTGCCTTTGCGCACCGAGTCCGGCTTGATGATGGTGAACGTACGATTGGACATCTGAGGATTTCCTTTGCGTGGCCCTGGTGGGGCGCGGATTGTTGGGCCGCGGATTATTGCATAAGGACGCGCGCCACCGTGTCGCCGTTCGCCGCGGCCACCGCAATCGTGAAATCGATGGGCAGGTAGAGCGTGAACGTCGATCCCTGGCCCGGCTTCGACTGCACCTCGATCCGGCCGTGATGCAGCTCGACGAAGTTCCGGGTCAGCGACAGCCCCAGCCCGGTCCCACCCTTGCGCGAGCGGCGCCCGGTCTCGGTCTGATAGAACTCGTCGAAGATCCGCTGCAACTCGTCGTGCGGAATGCCGATGCCCTGATCGGCGATGTCGATGCGCACCGTCTCCAGCCGCAGCGGCGATTCACTCTCGTCGACGCGCCGGCACGTGATGGCGACGATGCCGCCGGCCGGGGAGAACTTCACGGCGTTGGAGAGCAGGTTGAAGAGGATCTGCTTGAGCCGCCCTTCATCGAGACGCACCTTCGGAAGGGCAGGATCGAGTCTGGAGAGGATCTGCACCCTCGCCTGGGCGGCCACGCCCTTCATCACGCGCTCGACGGCGGCGATGGTCTCGTGCAGATCGAAGTGATCCGCGCGCAGCTCCATCTTCCCGGCCTCGATCTTCGAGAGGTCGAGAATGTCGTTGATGAGCTCGAGCAGGTGATTGCCGGCGGCGTGGATGTTCTCGAGGAACCGGTGCAACCGCGGCGACAGCGCCCCGCGCGTGGCTTCGATCAGGACGCTGGAGAAGCCGATGACCGAGTTCAGGGGCGTGCGGAGCTCGTGGGACATGTTGGCGAGGAACTGGTTCTTCGAGCGATCGGCGGCGAGGAGACGGAGGTTCGTCTCGTGCAGCTCGTTCGTCCGTTCCGTCACGCGAGCCTCGAGCGCGTACGTGAGCCCCTCGAGGTCGCGGTAGAGGTGCGCGTTCTCGATCGCGACCGCGGCCTGATTCGCGATCGCCGTGAGGAGGATCAGATCGTCGGCGGTGAAGGCGTTCTTGCGATAGCTCTCGACGGCGATGACCCCGACGACGCGGTCGCGCGCGATCATCGGCACACCGAGCCACGACTCGGTCGCCTTCGTGTCCTCGACGGCCTTCACTCCGAAGCGGCGCTCTTCGGCCGTACTGCCCAGAAGGAGCGCCTGATGGTGCTGCACGACCCAGGAGTTCAGACCTTCGCCGAGAGGGATGCGCTCCTTCGGGAGGATCTGTCCCTCGCGCACGTCGAGCTCGAACGACAGCTCGCTGGTCGTCTCGTTGAGGAGGGCGATGGAGAACAGCGAGCAGTCGAGCGCCGTCCGGCATTCGGTGTAGATGGCCTTGAGCAGCTCGTCGGTCGTATAGCGGAGCGAGATCGTCTTCCCGATGTTCGTCAGCGACGCGAGGCGTTGTAAGAGGTCGTTCGTCTTCGACCGGGTGAGAGCGAGCTTGCGGGCGATCCAGTTGGCGACCGTGCCGGTGAACGCCAGGGCGACGACGCCGCCCCAGCCGATCGTTCCGAACGACAACGCCGTCACGACCGCGTAGGGCAGCGCGATCAGCGAGATGCCGCCGTCGATGATGTAGACCTTCGCGATCTTGTCGAGCGGGTAGCCGTACGCCCGCTGGGGCCAGAACATCAGGAGGCTGTTCGTGAGGACCAGTGCGGCGCCGCCGGCGGCGATGCGCGCCGCGTTCATGGGAGTGGCTTCCATCACTGGGAAGGCACCACCGAGGAGCTCATAGACCGTCGAGGCGACGACGACCGGAATGCCGTACGTGCCGAAGAGGCCGAAGGCCTTCACCCAGTCGGTGACGGGATCCTGCCGGGCCATCTTGACCGGACCGATCTGCCTGAGTCCGAGGAAGCGCGTTGCGATCGAGACCCCTACGGCGATCCACGACGACAGCACCATTCCGAGAAGTGGGAACATCGCCATGTACGACGTGATGACCAGAGCCACGTAGACGAGCTCGGTCAGCTCGAATTTCAGCAGCGCCAGCGTCGTGGCGAACACCACGAAGATGGCGATGAGGATCGGCCCGTCGCTGCCGAGGGCGAGGAGGACGGTTCGGGTCTGGTCCTGGCGCAGCCAGGTCAGCCAGGACATGACCACCAGCCCGGCCAGACCCTGAATGAGAAAGACCGAGATGACGCGTCCTCGCGCGGCCTGGAGATGAACGTGTGCTGCCATGGGAGGTGCTCATGGTAAACCCTGAGCGGAGCGAAGGGTCACCGGAGCCCTCTCGCCGCCGTGGCATGAGCGTCGTGAGGGCTCCGTTGACCCTTCGCTCTGCTCAGGGTTGGCTACACGATCACTTCATCGCGGTGGGTGCCTTCCACGCGCGCGCCGTGGGCGACGATGCAGCGCTCGACGCTTCCTTCGATCACGCAGTCGTCCCACACGATGCTGTCGCGCACGTCTCCGCGGATCGTGCTGCGCGCGCCGACGACCGAGCCCGTCGCGTGACCGGTCGCGCTCTCGTGCACGAGGGAGTCGGCGTCGACGTGCGAGCCTGTGGGCGGTGCGAGCTCGCCGCGGATCATCGCCTCGCGCAGCGCGTGCGACGCCGACGCGTACCGCTGCGGCGTGCCGATGTCGAACCAGAGACCGTCGTCGGCGATCCCGGCGATGGTCTCGCGGCCGGAGTCGAGCAGCGGTTGATAGACCCGGTCGACGATGCCGAACTCTTCTTCGTCCGGGAGGAAGTCGAAGATCCGCGCACTGATCAGGTGGGAGCCCGCGAACATGAGCGGCTCGCCGTGGCCTTTGCCGAATCCGGTGACGCGGCCGTCCGCGAGATGGACGGGAGTGAACCGGTCGTTCTCCGGCGGATGCCGCAGCGTGAGCGCGGCGATGCCCTCACCAACGGCGTCGCGCAACGCGCTCCAGCGCGGGAACTGCACGGTGTCGCCGTTGACGAGAAAGAACGCCTCTTCGTTCTCCAGCAGCGGACGCACGCGACGGATGGCGCCTCCAGTACCGAGGATCTCTTGTTCGAAGGAGATCTCGACGCGATCGAAGCGCTCGCGTAGATACCGCGCGATGACCTCAGGGAGGTGGTGCACGTTCACGATCAGATCGCGCACGCCCGCGGCGTGGTACGACTCGATCGCCCATTCGATGAGCGGCCGGTTGCACAGCGGCACCATCGGCTTCGGGAGCGCGTGCGTGATCGGGCGCAGGCGCGTGCCGTAGCCCGCGGCGAGGATCATCCCTTTCATGACGTTGGCGAACGATGAACGCGGAAGTGTGAACGATGAACGCCGCCGCCCGCTCCGTGGTGCCTGTTCATCGTTCATCGTTTCCTAAGGCAACTGCTCCGGCGGGAAGACCATGTTCTCCGGCAGGTCCGCGCGCGTACGGCGGTGCTGCCGGTACAGATCGGCATAGCTCTGGCGGATCCCCTGATCGGGGCTCATCCCCAGCTCCTCGGCCACGGACCGGATGACGTCGAGCTGGCCCTCGATCTCGAAGTAGTCGCCGATGGGCGTCCGGTCGAGGACGACCTCCGTCTCCCGGACGCGCCACACCTCGCGGAATTTCTGATAGCGGAAAACGGGCTTGAATCCGAGCGAGTCGAACAGGGCGATGGCCAGCTCGAAACTCTCGACGCCGGTCTGCACCTCTTCCCGCTTTTTGACGGTGCCGTCGAACGCCACCGGTCCTTTGAACGTGGCGATGGCGTAGCGTCCGAACTTCCGCACGCGCAACAGCGAGCCCTTCGTCCGCAGCTCGCCGCGCCGGTCGAGGACGATGTTGTCCTCGAAAGTCTCGGCGTAGAGACGCTGCGCGCCGATCTCGTGCAACCGATGCACGAGCGCGGTGCGATCCTTCAGGGCGAACTTGATCTCGATTTCCTGGGGCATGTCGAAACGATGAACGATGAAGGATGAACGATGAACCGGATCTCCGGCCCGTTCATCGTTCATCCTTCCGCGTTCATCGTTGCCGAAGGATCTCCACTCCCGGGAGCGACGCGCCGGAGATGAACTCAAGAGACGCGCCACCACCGGTGGAGATGTGGGTGATCCTGCTCGCGAACCCTGAGGCCTTGATCGCTTCGACGGACTCGCCACCGCCGACGACGGTGACGGCGTCGGCGCTCGCGACGGCGCGGGCCATGGCCATCGTCCCTTTCGCGAAGAGCTCGTTCTCGAACACTCCCATGGGGCCGTTCCAGAAGATCAGTTTCGCGTCGCGGAGCGCGGCCTCGAACGTGCCGATCGTCTTTGGGCCGATGTCGAAGGCCTTTTCGTCGTCGGTGTAGCCGTCGCTGACGTCGGCGTCGGGTTTGACCTCGGTGGGATTCTCCATCGAGTCGGCGACGACGAGGTCGACCGGCAGGATGATCTCCGCGCGGTGGTCGCTGTTCATGATCCGCTGCGCGACTCCCATCGATTCCCTGTCGACCAGCGAACCGCCCATCGGCACCCCGCGCGCGGCGAGGAAGGTGTTGGCCATGCCGCCGCCGATGAGAACCTTGTCGGCGAGGTTCACCAGCGCTTCGAGGGGCTCGATTTTTCCTCCGATCTTCGCTCCCCCCATCAGGGCGACGAATGGGCGCTCGGCGATGTTGGTCACCTTCTGGAGAAACTCGATCTCCTTCGCGAGCAGGAGCCCCCCGGCGGTGCTCTCCTTCGGGAAGAGGCGCGGCAGCGCGTCGATCGAGCCGTGGGCGCGGTGGGACGCGCCGAACGCGTCGTTCACATAGAAATCCGCGAGCTTTCGGAGCTGCTCCGCGAACGCGCCGTCGTTCTTCTCTTCGCCTCCGTGGAAGCGGAGGTTCTCGAGCAGCAGCACCCCTCCCGCGCCGAGCTTCGCGGCCTTCTCCTCGGCCTCGGCGCCGATGCAGTCATCGGCCCATTGCACCTCGGCGCCGAGGAGCTCGGCGAGCTTCCCGCGGACGGGAGCGAGCGAATACTTCGCGTTGCGCGTCCCTTTCGGGCGTCCGAGGTGGCTGGCGATGACGATGGCCGCACCGCGACCGCGGAGATACTGCAGCGTCTTCAGCGTCTCCTCGATCCGCGTCGCGTCGGAGATCTGCGAGCCTTCGAGAGGGACGTTGTAGTCGACGCGATAGAACACGCGTGCGTTCGACGTGAGCGGGAGGTCTTCAACTCTGCGAATCGTGATCATAGATCCGAGTGACGAGTAACAGTGATGAGTGATGAGTGATGAGTGGCGCTCGACTCATCGCTCATCTCGATCCCTCACCGCGCCGTCAGCGCCTCCTTCTTGACCCGCGCGACGTGTGCAATGAGGTCCAGGATGCGGTTCGAGTAGCCCCACTCGTTGTCGTACCACGCGAGGATCTTGTGCATCTTCGGGTTCACCGAGCGGGTGAAGGTCGTGTCGACGATGGACGAGTTGGGGTCATGGTTGAAGTCGATGGAGACGAGTTGCTCGTCCGAGTAGGCGAGGATGCCATGCAGCTCGCCGTCGGCGGCCTCACGGATGACCTGGTTGATCTCCTGGACGCTCGTCTCCTTTTCCGTCTGGAACGTGAGGTCGACGAGCGAGACGTTCGGAGTCGGGACGCGCACGGAGATGCCATCGAACTTGCCCTTGAGCTCGGGCAGGACCAGGCCGACGGCCTGAGCGGCGCCGGTGCTGGTGGGAATCATCGACAGCGCGGCGGCGCGGCCGCGGCGGAGGTCCTTGTGCGGGAGATCGAGGATCTCCTGATCGTTCGTGTACGAGTGGATCGTGGTCATGATGCCCATGGTGATGCCGAACTTCCCGTGGAGCACCTTGGCCACCGGAGCGAGGCAGTTCGTCGTGCAGGAGGCGTTCGAGATGATCCTGTGCTTCGCGGGGTCGTAGTCGTTCTCGTTGACCCCCATGCAGAACATCGCGTCGGCGTCCTTCGACGGTGCGGAGATGATCACCGTCTCGACGCCCTTCTTCAGATGACGCGAGGCCTTGTCCTTCGACGTGAACCGCCCCGAGGATTCGACGACGATCTCCACACCGAGCTCATCCCACGGGATCTCCGCGGGATCGGGACTGGAGAAAACGCGCAGTTCCTTGCCGTCGATGCTGATGCTGTTGCCGCTGTGCGTGACCCGATTCGCGATCGTCTTGTGGACCGAGTCGTATTTGAGCAGGTACGCGAGCGTCGCGGCGCCCGTGAGATCGTTCACGCCGACGAAGTCGATGTCGTATTCCTTCTCGAGTGCGGCTCGCAGGACGTTGCGTCCGATGCGTCCGAACCCGTTCACTCCAACCTTGACCATGAGACAGCCTCCAATCGAGTGGAATCGGGGAGTTCAGTAAGCTCAGACCTCAAAACTCTACTTAAGCAGTCCCCGCACCCCAAGGGCTTAAGTAGAGTTTTGAGGTCTGACCCTACTTAAACTCCCCGATTCCAACGGGGCGGTAGTATATCGAGGTGAATCCGACTGCGAAGTCCGTGCACGTCACACCTCTGATGTGGCGTGGACACGTGCTTTTCCTTCTCGATCAGAGGCTCCTCCCGCGCGAAGAGACGTGGATCGAATGCCGCACGGCGTCAGAAGTGGCCGATGCCATCCGGACGATGGTCGTGCGCGGCGCGCCGGCGATTGGCGTGGCCGCCGCGTACGGAATGGCCATGGCAGCGCGGAACGACGAGAATCTCGAAGAGGCGGCACGGGCGCTGAAGGCGGCGCGGCCGACGGCGGTGAATCTGGCATGGGCCGTCGATCGGATGCTTCGGCACGGCGCTCTCGTCGCCGAGGCCGAGACCATCCATCGCGAGGACGTCGAGGCGAACATGCGTATGGGGCGTTTCGGTGCCGAGCTCCTCGGCCAGCGCTCGACGGTTCTCACGCACTGCAACGCCGGCGCGCTTGCCACGGCCGGGTACGGCACGGCCCTCGGCGTGATCCGCGCGGCCATCGAAGGCGGCAAACACGTGGCCGTGTTCGCCGACGAGACGCGACCCTATCTCCAGGGGGCACGCCTCACCGCCTGGGAACTGCAGCGGGACGGCATCGACGTCACGCTCATCACGGACAACATGTCCGGACACTTCTTCCAGCAGGGGACGTTCGACGCGGTGATCGTGGGTGCAGACCGCATCGCCGCGAATGGCGATACGGCGAACAAGATCGGGACGTATACCGTGGCCGTGCTCGCTCATGCCCATGGCGTGCCCTTCTACGTCGCTGCGCCGCTCTCGACGATCGATCCGGAATGCGCGAGCGGCCCGGCGATTCCGATCGAGGAGCGGAGCGTGGCGGAGGTCGTCGAGATCCTCGGTTCGCGCGTCGCGCCGGAAGGAATCCACGTGCGGCATCCGGCATTCGACGTCACCCCGGCCCGGCTGATCACAGCGATCATCACCGATCGCGGCGTGCTGCGCCCGCCATACGAAGAAGCGATACGCCGAACGATGAGTGAAGAACGATGAATGATGCACTGAGGACGCCGGCGGCTGAGAGCGGAGCGGTTCAACGCTCAACGCTCATCGTTCACCGGTTGGTGTCAGCACTCTGGCTCGGGAGCGGCTTCTTCCTGATGCTGGCCGCCTCGGCCGCATTTCGGGCCGCACCGAACGCGACGGCCGCGGCGGACGTCGTCGGCGCGATGCTCGCACGATGGCATTACATCGCCCTGGCCGCGCCGCTCCTGCTGTTCGTGCTGGAGCTTCGAAGGTTGCGGCGCGTGGTCCTGATCGTCCTCTTCGTCGCGTTGATGGTCGCCGCGGCGCAGGCGTTCATCGATCTGCGGATTCGCACGATCCGGGGGCTGTCCCCGGTGCCGATCTCATCGCTGGACCATAATCATCCCGCGCGCAAACGGTTCGGTGCGCTGCATGGGGCATCAATGGTGCTGCTGCTCCTGCAGGTCGTCGCCGCGGCCGTTGTCGTTGCGGCGAAACCCAAGAGAGATGATGAGGAGGAGCACGTCATGTCATCGAACATCGATCGTGAAGACACGACGATCTACAAAGTCGTGGTGAACGAGGAGGAGCAGTACTCGATTTGGCCGGCCGACCGGGAGAATCCTCTCGGTTGGAAGGACGCGGGCTTCTCGGGCCAGAAACAGGAGTGCCTCGACTACATCAAAGAGATCTGGACCGACATGCGCCCGCTGAGCCTCCGCAAGAAAATGGAGGAGGCGGATTCCTCCGGCGGCGGACCGTAGTCCATGAGTGCGGCGGCGAGGGCGGTGGGCCGGGGTACACCGACGTGAAGCGGCGGGGATCCTGTGCCGCGGAGCGGCAGCCAGATCGTAGCCGGGGGTGCGAGCGCCGCGAGCGACCCCCGGAAAGAAGTGGCGGGTGGTGTGCCGCGTCAGCGGCACCGGATGTCTGGATCGCGTCGAACCCACTCTCGGCTTTACGTTGCGGACTCCTATCGTGAAGGTTTTGACTCGCACTCCGGTGCCGCTGACGCGGCACAGGATCCATGCCGCCTTCACCGGGGGTTGCTCGCTGTGCCGCTCGCACCGCTAACCCATCCGGCGCCGTTACGCGGGCACATGCGTCGAGATGCGTTTCGACGTGATCCCGACTCCGGTGCCGCTGACGCGGCACCCCCCCTTGCATTCCTTTCCGGGGGTCGCTCGCTGTGCGCTCGCACCCCCGGCTACCGTCTGGCTGCCGCTCCGCGGCACAGGATCCAGCCGCTTCACGTCGGCGTAGACCGTACGGCGCAGCCCTCGGAAGGGCCAAACTCCACGGCGCCGCTACGCGGGCGTCCCCCGGCTTTGAGCCGGGGGCTACTTCCTCTTGCCCGCTACGCGGGCACTTGCCCGCTACGCGGGCACTACATACCCGAAACGTCCAAACTCCAGTTGCCCGCTACGCGGGCACTTCGGTCGCGTGTGAAGGCTCGTCACGAAATGGCCAGCATGTTCCCGTCGACGTCCATCTCGTGCACCGGCATCCCGAGCGTGCCGAGGGGCTCGCGGATCTCCCTGGCGTTCCCGACGACGACGATCAGGACGCGGTCGGGGTCGAGGTACTTCCGCGCGACGCGCTCGATGTCCTCCTTGGTCACGTTCCCGATGTTCTCGCGGTAGCGGTCGAAGTAGTCGTCGGGCAAGCCGTAGAGCTCCATGTCGACGAGGCGGCTGGCGATGTCGGATGCGGTCTGGACGCTGGCCGGGAAGACGCCGATGAGGTAGCTCTTGACCTCGTCGAGCTCCCGGTCTTCGAGGTCTCCGGTCCGGATGCGGCGCAGCTCCGCCAACACTTCCGACACCGACTGCAACGTGACCTCGTTGCGCACCGGCGCGGCGATGACGAAGGGGCCGGCATGCCGTCGGAACGCGAACTGCGAGCGCGCGCCGTAGGTGTAGCCGTGGCGCTCGCGGAGATTGAGGTTGATGCGCGAGTTGAAGACGCCGCCGAAGATCGCATTCATCACCGACAGGGGGAAGTAGTCCTCGCAGGTACGCGGGACGCCGAGGTGGCCGACGCGGATCTCCGACTGCACGGCCTGGGGGCGGTCGATGACGTAGACGCGGCTGGCGTCGATGGGACGGGCCGCGATGACTGGGCGGGGCGGCTCCGCGCCGCGGGCCCACTGGCCGAGGGCCTGCGTCACCAGCTCGACGGCGCGGTCGGGCTCCACGTCGCCGGCGACGACGACGGCGCTGTTGTTCGGAACGTAGTGCTGCTCGTAGAACGCCCGCACGTGCTCGATGGTGACGCGGGCCACGGAGTCGGCATTGCCGACGATGGAGTTCCCGTAGGCGCCGGTGCCGTAGAGCAGATGGGAGAAGCGTTTCCCGGCGATGGCCGAGGGCTCGTTTCGCTGCTGGAGGATCTCGTTGAGGCGCTCCGCGCGCACGCGCTCGAGACCGTCCGGCGGAAGCGTGGCGCGCGCGGTGACGTCGCCGACGATCCCCAGCGCGGCCTCGCCATTGCGCGCGAGGACGTCGGCGGAAACGTACGACGCATCCCAGTCCGCCCCGGTTCCGAGCACCGCCCCGAGGAGTCCGAGATCCTCCGCGAGTCGGATGCTGTCGCGATCGCCGGCGCCTTCGTCGAGCAGATCCGCGGTGATGGCCGCGAGTCCCGCGGTCGCATGCGTGTCGTGGTCGGCACCGGAGCGGATCAGCGTGCGGAGCGAGATCAGTGGAGCGTTGTGGTTCTCGGCCACGAGCACGCGCAAGCCGTTGGGCAGCGTCGTGCGGGTGATGTGCGGGAAGTGGTACGGACGCGGCTCGGTGGGAGCGGGCGCGGTGCCGCGGTCGACGCCGGTCATGCGACGCTCCGTTCGGATGATGACTCCGGGATGAAGTGACTGGTCACGCGATTCTCGGGAATCAGGTATTTGCGTGCGATGTGCGCCAGGTCGTCGGCGGTGGCGGCGTGGTACGGCTCGAGCCAGCGCTGCACCAGCGACGGATCGCTGAAGTATGTGGACATCATGCCGAGAAGGTCGGCGCGGGCGTCGAAGGTCTCGACCTGGTGTGCGAAATCCATCTCCGCGCGGTTCTTCGCGCGCGTCAGCTCGTCATCGCTGATCCTGCCGACGGCGAGGCTCGCCACTTCCTCGTCGATCGCGCTCTCGATCTCGTCGATGGCCACGCCTTCCCGCGCCGTAGCGTGCAGCATCATCATGCCCGTGGACTCGGTCGGCAACACGTACGCGGTGACGTCCTGCGCGATCTGCCGTTCGTGCACGAGCACGCGGTCGAGGCGACTGGCCTTGTCCGCCGCCAGGACCGTGGTGAGCAGGTCGGCCGCGACCCAGTCGGGCTCACCCATCTTCGGCAGGTGGTAGAGGCGATACAGACGCGGAAGCTGCACGGGCGACGTGAACGTCTCGCGGATCTCGTGCCCGGGCTGCACGCGTTGCGCGTCGAAGCGAGGAAACGAGCCGCCGGACTGGATCTCCCCGAAGTAGTGCTCGACCAGTCGCTTTGCCTCGTCCGGCGCGAAATCGCCGACGATCGTCAGGGTCGCGTTGTCGGGCCGATACCAGGTGACGAAGAACTCGCGGATGTCGTCCAGCGACGCCGCCTCGAGGTCTGCCATCGAGCCGATGGTCGGCCAGTGATAGGGATAGTCGGAGTCGAAGGCGAGGCGGAGCAGGCGCTCGAACGCGGTGCCGTAGGGCACGTTGTCATAGCGCTGGCGGCGCTCCTCCTTCACGACCTCGCGCTGGATGTCGAGCTTCTCCTGCGTGAGCGCGGGGAGGAACCAGCCCATGCGGTCGGATTCGAGCCAGAGGCCGAGGGCCAGGTTGTTTGACGGCAGGGTCTCGAAGTAGTTCGTCCGATCGAAGAACGTCGTGCCGTTGAGCACCCCGCCGACGGACTGCACGTGGCGGATGTGTTCGTTGTTGCCGATGTGCTGCGAGCCCGAGAAGAGCATGTGCTCGAACAGGTGAGCGAAGCCGGTGCGTCCGACGCGCTCGTTCTTCGACCCGACGTGGTACCAGAGGTTGACGGCCACGAGCGGAGCGGAGTGGTCTTCGTTGAGGACCACGCGCAACCCGTTGCCCAACCGGTAGTCTTCGATGGCTAACATGCGGCGCGTTCTATCACGAACCACGACGGGGGGGGCTGGGTGCTGGGTGCTGGGTGCTGGGTGCTGAGTGCTGAGTGCTGACGCGGGAGGGAGAAAAGAGAAAAGGTCAAAGGTCAAAGTAGCTTCGCCTCTTCGCGCGAGCATTCTCGCTTTCTCCTTTCCCTTTTCTCCTTTCCCTTTTCTCATTTCTCTTTTCTCCTTTCCCTTTTTTCATTTCTCTTTTCTCCCTCCCGCGTCAGCACCCAGCACTCAGCACTCAGCACACTCTTCGTTTATCCTTGCGCCCCGTGAGCTCCCTGCCGTGGCGTCACATCGCCATCGAAGGTCCGATCGGAGTGGGGAAGACTTCGCTGACGAGTCTTCTGGCGAAGCGTTTCCGAGGGACGAAGGTGCTCGAGGACGCCGACAACCCCTTTCTCGACGACTTTTACAAGGACAAACGGGGGGCGGCGTTCCGAACGGAGCTCTTCTTTCTCCTGTCGCGTTTCGACCAGATGAGACAGTTCGCGCAGCGGGATCTCTTCACGGAGCTCATCCTGACGGACTACACCTTCGCCCGTAGCAAGGTTTTTGCTTATCTGACCCTCGACGACTCGGAGTTGATGATCTACAACCGGCTGTACGACCTGCTTCACGAGCAAGTCCCGAAGCCGGATCTGGTGATCTATCTCCAGGCCAGTCTTGATACACTGTTGAAGCGAATCAAGAAACGTGGGCGGGCTTACGAGAAGGCGATCTCGCCGTCGTATTTACAGGAGCTCAGCGAGGCGTACTCACACTACTTCTACAGGTACGATGAGACGCCGTTGCTGGTGGTGAACTCGACCGAGATCGATTTCGTGAACACGCCCGAGCATTTCGAACAGCTCGTGGAGCAGGTTCGGAGTGCGCACAAGGGAACTCAGTACTACGTACCGCTTGGATCCTGAGTAGACGGACCGGGACGAACGACGTAGAAGTGCTGAGTGCTGAGTGCTGAGTGCTGAGTGGCTCCGCCGGCCGGGCGGGTGTGACTCAGCACCCAGCACCCAGCACCCAGCACCTCTCGGCTTCCTCCCGGAATGAGGAGGAAGACGATGACCAGCCCAGCCACAGCCCCCCGCAAGAAAGTCACGGTGCCCGCCGTGCGGGCGATGAAAGGCAAGTCGCGCGTGGGCATGCTCACGGCGTACGACTATCCCAGTGCGAAGGTTGCCGATGCCGCCGGCGCGGACATCCTCCTCGTCGGCGACTCCCTGGGCATGGTCGTTCTCGGCTATCCGGACACGCTCAGCGTCACCGTGGAGGACATGCTCCATCACACACGCGCCGTCGTTCGAGGGACGAAGTCGGCCCTGATCGTGGGCGACATGCCGTACCTCTCGTATCACATCTCGCTCGAGGAGTCGGTCCGCAACGCGGGACGGTTCATCCAGGCAGGCGCGCAGGCGGTGAAGATCGAAGGCGGAAGGGAAACGCGCATCAAGGTCGTCGAGGCCATCCTCGATGCCGAGATCCCGGTGATGGGTCACATCGGTCTGACGCCGCAATCGGTCAACGCCATGGGCGGCTTCAAGCTCCAGGGGAAGAATGCCGAGGACGCGCGGCGGCTGATCGACGAGGCGGTCGCGCTCGAGCGCGCGGGCTGTTTCTCGCTCGTCCTCGAATGCGTGCCGTCCGAGCTCGCCGCGATGATCACCGAGCAGATCGCGATCCCCACGATCGGGATTGGTGCCGGCCCGTCGTGCGACGGACAGGTCCTCGTCTTCCACGACGTTCTCGGGATCTACGACGGCCACACGCCGAAGTTCGTCCGCCAGTACGCGCACATCGCGCAAGACATGCAGTCCGCTCTGGAGGCGTATCTCGCGGACGTCCGCAGCGGCGCGTTCCCCGACGAGGTGAAGGAGTCCTTCCACATGGCCTCGGACGAGGAGCTGAAGCGGTTGTATGCGACGCAGGAGGAGGGTGGCGTGGTCGCGTTCCCCTCATCCTGAGCGTAGCGAAGGATCAACGGAGCCCCCGCGCGGTTCGTGCCCCAGGCGACCGCACAGAGAGGGCTCCATTGACTCCTCGCTGCGCTCGGAGTGAGCTCTGCTGATGAAAATCGCCCACACGATCGAAGAAGTCCGCGAAGCCGTTCGCGCCGCGCGTATGCACGGCGCCACGGTCGGCTTCATCCCCACCATGGGCTTCCTTCACAGGGGCCATCTCTCGCTCATCGAGACCGCGCGCAAGGCGGGAGCGACCCATGTCGTCGTCTCGATCTTCGTGAACCCGAAGCAGTTCGGACCGAACGAGGATTTTGCGCGGTACCCGCGCGACGAGGAGCGCGATCGCGCGCAACTCGAGAACGCGGGCGTCGATCTGCTGTTCCTTCCGCCGGTCGAGGTGATGTATCCCCACGGAGCGACGACGGCGGTGGTCGTCGGCGGCGTCTCGCAGCCACTCGAAGGTGAGCGGCGTCCGGGACACTTCGATGGCGTGGCCACGGTCGTCGCGAAGCTGTTCAATATCGTGCAGCCCGACATCGCCGCCTTCGGACGGAAGGACGCCCAGCAGTGCGCCGTCGTCGAGCGGATGGTGACCGACCTCGACGTCCCGGTGCGGCTCGTCTTCGGCGAGACCGTGCGCGAGCACGATGCCCTGGCGATGTCGTCGCGCAACGCCTATCTCAGCGTGGAGGACCGCGCGAAGGCGCCCGTGTTACACCGAGCCCTCCGCGCGGGAGAAGAAGCCATCACGCACGGCATCCATGAGGTCGCGGGGATCGAGAAGCTGATGCATCGTGTCGTCGCCGAGGACGGCGGCGTGGACGTCGACTATCTCGCCGTCGTCGATCCGCTCACGTTCGAGTCGCCGGAGGATTTCGGCCGCGATGTGCTGCTCGCGGGTGCGGTGCGTATCGGAAAAACGCGGTTGATCGACAATGTACGTGTGGATCATCGCGCGGACCGCCGCCGTCCCGGCAACTGACGCCCGTCTCGCGTGCGCCCGTGCGAGCGAGACGCTCGCACGTCACCCGGCGGGACGCCGGCGGTCCCTTGGGTTATGCTCGAGCCGAAATGATGCGCCGTCTCGTGCGCGCCGCGATCCGAAACGCCACCGTCACCCGCTCCGAGGGCGCAACGCTGCGCCTCGATCCGCTGATCCTCACAGCCGCAAACATCCTGCCACTCGAGGAAGTCGAGATCGTGAGCCAGGCCACCGGTGAGCGCGTCGTCACATTCGCGGAAGCGGGCACCGCCGGCGAGGTCTGCGCGCCGCGCATGCGTGCAGGGGATGTCGTGAGTGTTCTGTCCTGGGGAACGATGCACGACGGACAGACGCTGAATCACACCGCGAAGATCGTGACGCTCGACGCGTCGAATCGCGTGGTGGCGGTGAGTGAAAGTGGCCTGTAGCCGGTAGCCGGTAGCCGGTAGCCGGTAGCCGGTAGCCGGTAGCCAGTAGCCAGTTAGGGAGTGCCTCGGCAACTGGCAACTGGCTACTTCCTCACGCTCGTCCGAAGTCGATGAAGCCGCGCTCGATGTCCACGCCGAGGAGCTTGACCCGAACGCGGTCGCCGATGTCGAGACCTTCCCGGCCTCGCACGAGCTTTCCCTCGATCGGCGGGCGGAAGATGCGCACCCACGTGCCCTTGTTCGCCGCGCCGGTGACGACGCCGTCGAAATGCTCGCCTTCGCGGCCCGCAAGCATGCACGCGGCGGCGGCCTTGCGCACGTGGCGCTCCACCTTGTTCGCGGCGTCCTCCTGATTCGTGCAGTGCTCGGCGAGCTCCGCCAGCTCGTCGACGCTGTACATCGGCTTGCGGCCGTCGAGCGCGCACTTCACCAGGCGGTGGGCGATCAGGTCAGGATAGCGGCGGTTCGGCGCGGTCGAGTGCGTGTAGTCCTTCACGGCCAGACCGAAGTGCCCGGCCGAGCGATCGCCCGGCTCCTCCACGACGTACTCTCCCGCCCCCATTGCCTTCACGATCGACAGCGAGAGGTCGGGGAAGCGCATCGGGTCGAGCTTCTTTCGTCGCTTGAGGAATTCCTCGAGGGCGATCGGGTCCGGATCCGGCGGCAGCCGGTCCCCGAGATCCTCAGCGATGCGCTCGATGCGGTCCCACCGCTCCGGCGAGCGCACCACGCGGCGGATGCTGGGGACCTTGTGTGCCGCGAGGAAGCGCGCGGTGACGCCGTTCGCGGCGATCATGAAGTCCTCGATCAGGAGACGGGCGTTGTTGCGCTTCGCCTGGCGAAGGTCGACGACGTTTCCGTCGCGAATGATCGGTCGCGCCTCGATCGTCTCGAGATCGAGCGCGCCGTTCTGATGGCGCAGGTCGCGCATCCGGTCCGCGACCTCGTCCTGCAGCCGGACCCTTTCGGCGAGTCCGTCCACGCGACGCATCGCCTCCGGCTCGTCGTCCTCGCCGTCGAGCCACGCCGCCACGCGGTCGTAGGCGAGCCTGGCGTGGTTGTGTACGACGGCGCGGTAGACGTCGCCGTGCGCGATGGTGCCGTCTTCGTGGACCGTCATCTCGACGACCACCGCCAGCCGATCCTCCCCCTCGTTGAGCGAGGTGAGATCGGTGGAGAGCTTCTCCGGAAGCATCGAGAAGACTTTGGCCGCGGTGTAGACGGAGGTCGTGTTGTGGCGGGCGTGCCTGTCGATGGCCGTGCCCTTGCGCACGAGCGCGTCGACGTCGGCGACGGCGATGAGGATCCGCGCGTCGCCGTCGCCGCGATCCTCGGCCCAGGTGAGCTGGTCGAGGTCGCGCGAGTCGTCGTTGTCGATCGAGCACCAGGCCAGGTCGCGGAGGTCGCGAACGTCGCCGTCCCGCGCGGGCGCATGGATCTCGTCGAGCTGATTCAACACCGCCGGATCGAACTCGGGCTTGAGTCCTTTGTCGATCATCGCCTCGTGCGCAATCTCGACGAGCAGCTCTTCGTGCTTGCGATTCATGGGCGGGGAGGCTATCACCAAGCGATGCAGATCGCTCCCGCCGGCGACCGTGCCGTGCTCATCGACCTCGGCGACGTGACCGCGGAGGAACTGCACGCGGCGCACGCGAGCGTGCAGGCCGTGCCGGGCGTGGTCCGTTCGATCCCCGGACACTCATCGCTCTACGTGATCTTCGACGGTCGCCCGAATCGCAAGACCATCCGTGACGCGGTCCACCGCCAACCCTTCGACTCCGCTCAGGGCAGGCCGCCAACCGCCAACCGCCAACCGAACGCCGTCCATCGCATCCCGGTCGCCTTCGACGGTCCCGACCTCGACGAGTTTCTCGCCCACGCCACCCTCACTCGCGACGAGCTCCTCGCGCGCATCCCGAGCATCCGCCTGATTGCGCGCTACCTCGGCTTTCGCGGAGGCTTTGCCTACCTCGACGGCTGGCCGGCGGAGTGGTCGATGCCGCGCCGCGCGACGTCGCGTCCCGTTGCCCGAGGGTCCTTTGCGATCGCCGGGAACGTGGCGGCGTTCTATCCGATCGAGTCGCCCGGCGGCTGGAACGTGCTGGGAACGACCGATGTGGAGATCGAGAACACGATCGCGGCGGGAGACGAGCTGAGTCTTCGAGTCGTCGAGTCTACCAGTCGTCGAGAACGTGGTTCTCCTCGACGACTCGACGACTTGACGACTCGACGACCCCCCTTCGAGGTCCACGCCCCTCTCGCGACGTGGACCGACAGGCCGTTCGACGACGTCGCCGCGGAGCTCGCCAACAGAGCCGTCGGCAACGACGCGAACGCTGCGATCCTCGAATGTCCGCTCGTCGGACCACGCGTGCGGTTCACGACCGACGCCGTGATCGCGTGGTGCACGCCGGAGCTGAGCATCGCGACCGAACGCGTGAAGGCGGGCGATGAGCGCGCCTTCGGCAGGATCAGCAACGGCCTGCGGGCCTATCTCGCCATCGGCGAGCGCGAAGACGCCATCGCTGAGTACGCGCGGAACGATCGAATCTTGATCCGCGCGATGAACGGCCCGCACGATCTCGGCCTCACGCTCGTCGAATGCGAAGTGACGGCCCAGCTCGATCGGGTCGGGATCCGGTTGCGTCCTCTCCAGCCGCTGCACGTGCAGATCCCCGCCGACCTGAGGAGCATCGGCATGCAGTGCGGCACCGTGCAGCTTCACCCGGATGGAAGTCTCGTGGCGATGGGGCCGGATCACCCGGTGACCGGCGGCTACCTCCAGCCGATGACGGTGCTCTCGAGCGAGAGGTGGAAGCTCGCCCAGCTCGTGCCGGGCGAGAAGGTCGTTTTTCAGCTGTGATCGTGAGCCCTGCGCGGTAGAAAGTCAGACGCGCTGCGTGCCTGAAGCCGCGACTGCCGTGTCCATCGGCGACGTTCCGGAGGACGGAGCCAGCACCGCCGGCCGTGCCGACCAGTCGCCTGCGCGGCAGAGAAACCGCTGAGCCGCGGAGACGGCGAAGGACCCCCTGCGATCGGCGACGCTCGCGCCTGAGGCAGGGGGTCCTTCGCCGCGCTCCGCCTATAAGGCTGACAGCGGTTTCGGCCGCGCAGGCGACGAGTGTGGTGCCCGCATAGCGGCGGGGTCCCAGCGCCCGCGTAGCGGGCAAGAGGAAATAGCCCCCGGCTTTCAGCCGGGGGTCCGGCGCGGTGCCCTGGTCAGCCCGCGTAGCGGGCGACAGAATGGTCCTGTCGCCCGCTACGCGGGCTCTTCTAGGCGGCGCCGTGTTCCCCCGGCTGAAGCCATCGGCTGAAGCCGGGGGCTACTCCCTGTCGCCCGCTACGCGGGCACTGGAGTTTGGCCCTTCCGAGGTCTGCGCCGTACGGTCGACGCCGACGTGAAGCGGCCAGATCCTGTGCCGCGGAGCGGCAGCCAGACGGTAGCCGGGGGTGCGAGCGCTCAGCGAGCGACCCCCGGAAAGGAATGCAAGGGGTTGGTGCCGCGTCAGCGGCACCGGATGTCTGGATCGCGTCTAACCCCACTCTCGGCTTTACGTTAGCCTGCGCGGTAGAAACGTCAGGCGCGTATGACGGTCGAAGACATCCGCGACGTGCCGCAAAGACGAAGCAACCAGCGCTGCCGGCCGTGCCGGCTAGCTGCCGAACTCGTACCCTGACCGCGCCACGACTTTGAACTCGGGATTCTTGAGCGACACGTCGACCTCCTGGAATCCCTTCTCGCCCCGCGGATGGCGCGAGCGATAGGTCACCAGGTAGTAGCCGGCATTCGTCTGTTCGACCTTCTTCACGACGGGCTTGAAGCTGGTCGAGAACTGGTAGTACTCGCCGCCGGTCTCGCTCGCGAGCTCGCTGAGGCGCTGATGAAACATCGGTGTGGTGTTGACCTTAGGGTCGATCTGCCGCTGGAGTTGGACGCTGTACACCGACACGTTGGCGGCGTTGAGCGACTGCAGCGCGGGATCGAGATAGCGGCTGCGGTTGACGATCATGCCCCGGCGCACGGTCTCGCTGATGTCGACGATTCCCGGCGAGAAGAGCACGAGGTTCTTCCGCGCGCGAATCGGCCGCACGGACTCGGCCAGCAGGCCCAGCGACTGATACACGGTCCCGGTCCGTCTCGACATCGACGACTTGTCGATGTTGCGCAGGATCGAAGGACCTTCGCCCGCGGCCGCGGTCATCTCGCCCTTGCCGAAGCCGGCGGAGTGTTCGAGCGCGCGCTCGAGCTTGGCCTTGTCGCTGGTGAAGTCGCTCCACACCTTGAGACGGACGTCGTGACCGACGATGGCGACGAGGTCGGTCTCTTTCATGTCCTCGCGGATGAACTCGCGAACCGCGTTCCGGGCCTGCGACAGCTGATCGAACAGCACGGCGGCATCCTCGGGCTTGTCGAAGAAGAAGAGGAAATACCGATCCTCGCGGACGCGCTCGACCTGGAACGGTGCCCGATCCTCGCGGGACTCGAGGAGCTGGCGGTTCGTGTAGTAGTCGACGGAGTCGACTTCCTGCTGCTGCCCGTCTTCCTTGACGATGAAGTCGTCTTTGGTCAAGCCGAGAATCTGATTTCCTTTGGAGTCGGTGACGATGACGTCGAGCAGGACGGCGTTGACGTCGATCTTCTCCTCGAACTGCTGCGCGAATCCCGGCAGTGCCAGCGCGAGCAGCGTGACCATGAATGCCATGCGTTTCATTGGGACTGCCTCCTTGGTGAAGCGCAACGGCAGGGGTGGAGAAGCGATTCCGGGCGTCACCGCTTCGTTTCCCGGCGCGGCAGTCCCGGAATGAATTCGAGGGGGTGGTCGTTAGTTTGACCGCTTGGCGGGATTCGCCTAGAATCCGCGCCTCTCGCCGCGGTACCTCATCGCGGCTTCGCTGGCACAAATCGGGGCATAGCTCAGCCTGGTAGAGCGCACGGTTCGGGACCGTGAGGTCGGAGGTTCAAGTCCTCTTGCCCCGACCACCCGCTACGAGCGGGTGCGTTGGTTGGCATAGCCTTCTTGCTGCCCTACTAACGAACGCGCTACTCGACGTGCGCATGTGGAGTGCGGCGGCGGCAAGTCGCGCGCTTCTTACCACGAGAGCAGATCGCTTCCTTGCGATGGACAGCGGCAACTCGGCGTTGCCCCACTCCACATTCACTTCCACTCGACGTCCGTGACGCCCGCTCTTCGATTCGCGAGCCTCGCCGCCACGAACAGGTAATCCGACAACCGATTCAGGTACGCCACTGTGGACAGCGTGGCGGAGGACTCGTCGTGCAGCGCGACGACGCGGCGTTCCGCGCGGCGGCACACGGTCCTCGCGACATGGAGCTGCGCCGCGGCGAGCGAGCCTCCGGGGAGGATGAAGTTCGTGAGTGGCTCGAGCTCGCGCTCCATCGCGTCGATCGCGGATTCGAGCTGGGCGATCCGCTCGGCGTCGACGCCGGGGAACCGGCTCGTGCCGGGTGACGCGAGGTGTGCACCGACGTCGAAGAGATCGCGCTGCACCTGTTCGAGCACCGTGTCGACGTCGCCCGGAATCCCGCTCGCTCGCGCGACGCCGAGCGATGAGGAGAGCTCGTCGACGGTGCCGTAGGCCTCGATGCGCGCGTCATTCTTCTCGACGCGCGATCCGCCGAAGAGGGAGGTTTGGCCGAGGTCGCCGGTGCGGGTGTAGATTTTCACGGAGTGCTGGGTGCTGAGTGCTGGGTGCTGAGTGCTCGCGCTGACCTACCCAGCACTCAGCACTCAGCACCCAGCACTCTCAGGCTTCGCTTTCCAACTGCCGGATACGCTCTTTCACAACCATCTCCGCGAGATCGGGGATGACTTCCCAGGCGATGTTCCTCACGACCTGGTCG
Organism: uncultured Thermoanaerobaculia bacterium; assembly: GCA_964558905.1. Lineage (GTDB taxonomy): Bacteria > Acidobacteriota > Thermoanaerobaculia > Gp7-AA8 > Gp7-AA8 > QHVT01. The sequence continues at coordinate 23,997 of CAZLGP010000081.1, forward strand.
GACATCAGCTCGACAACGCGGCGGGCGATCCTGTCGACCTGTTCATCGCTGAGATCAGACGACCGGATGCCGATCGGAGATGCCTCCGGCGCGAGGGTGGGCGGCGGCACGACGGGCTCCTCCGGCTCGGCGATGGCGTCGGCCGCGGCCATGGCTCCCCAGGCCGGTTCCGCCTCCGTTTCCGCGGGCGCGGCTTCGAGCGCCGGCTCGCCGATGGTCTCGGTCGCGAAGGGCATGTCTTCCGGCATCGGCTCCTGGGCGACGAACGGCGGGGCGGCGTCCGTCTCAAAAGGCTGCTGGGGCGCTTCGGCCGGCTCCGGCTCGGGCAACGTCCAGGCCGGCTCCTCGGGCGCCTCCCACGGCGCGGCCTCGGCTGCGGGCTCAGGCAGGGGCTCCGGCTCCGGCTCCGGCTCCGGCTCCGGCTCGGGCTCGGGCTCGGGCTCGGAGGCCAAAGGCTGCTGCATCGACTGCAGGTCCTCGAAGCTCATCTTCTCGAACGCGCGGGTCTCGCCGCCGAAGGCGGGTTGCTCATCCCACGGTGACGCCTCGGCCTGCGGCTCAGGCTCGGGCTGCGGTGCCGGCTGCTGGAAGTCGGCAAACGAGACCTGCGGGAAGGCCCGCGTCTCGCCGCCGCCGAACGCCGGTGCTTCCTCCGGCTGCTCGTCCCACGGAGAGGGCTCGGGGGCCGCCGAAACGGGCTCTGGCTCTTGCTCGGGAGTGGGCTCTGGAGCGGGAGGCGGGAGCGTCGGCGCGGGCGTCGTGCTCGCCATCCGCTGCAACTCGTCGAAGCTCATGCGAGGGATGGCCCGCGTCTCGCTGCTGAGCTCCTCGGCCGGCAGCGGTGCGCCGAATGGATCGGCGAGCGAAGGCTCCGGCTGGACGGGCTGCTCCATCGATTGCAGGTCCTCGAACGACATCTTGCCGAACGCGCGCGTCTCCCCACCGAGGTCCTGTTCGTCCCAGGGCGAGGGCTCAGCGGGGGCGGGCGGTGGCGGCGCCTGCTGAGGCTCGTCGAAGCTCCTGCGCGGGACTGCGCGGGCGTCGCCGGCGAACGGCGACTCCGGGGGCGTTTCGAACGGCATCTCCGTCGTTGCTTCGGGCGCCGGAGGCGCGGCGAAGATGTCCGCGCCGTGCGCGAACGCCTCAGGTGGAGCGGGGAATGAGCCGCCGGAGGTGGTGAAGGGTGACGGGCTCAGCTCCGGCTCGACCGGCGCTTCTTCTTCCATCCAGGGGGATGGTGCCTGCGCGGGAGGCGGAGGTGGCTCGGGCTCGGCAGCAGCCGCGGCCGTAGCGGCGGGTGTCGATGCCTGCGCGATGAGCTCCTCGACCTTGTGAATGAGGCTCTGCGACTCGAAGGGCTTCGTGACCACCGCGTCGCAACCTGCCTTCTCCGCGCGGTCGGGATCGAACGGCTCGAACGTGCCGGTCAGCAGAACGACCGGGATGTTCCGGTGCTCCGGATGCGACTTCACGTACTCACAGACTTCGTACCCGTTCTTCTCCGGCATGATGATGTCCGACAGGATGATGTCGGGCCGCATCTCGCCGAGTTTGGCGATCGCTCGCGCACCGTTGTTGACCGCGGTGACCTCGTAGTCGCCATCGCTGAACGTCAACTCGACGACCTTCTGAATGGTGATACTGTCATCCGCGAGAAGGATTCTTTTCGGCATGGTTTGCTCCGCTGGGATCGGCCAGCAAGCTACCACGTGCACCGAGACGCGACAAGAGCTTACGGATGACGGAGCGCTTCCTGATCCTCGGCCATCGCGGCAGTCCGAAGCGCTTTCCGGAGAACACGCTTCGCTCCTTCGACGAGGCCCTCCGCGAGGGCGCCGACGGCTTCGAAACCGACCTCCGCCTGCTCTTCGACCGCACCGCCGTCCTCTATCACGACGACGAGTTGGAGGAGGCGGAGATCGAGACTCTGACGTTCACACAGTGCGCGGAGCGCGGCGCGGTCGTCGCGCGTCTCGACGAGCTCGCACGCTACGCCGGCCGCGCGAAGATGATCCTCGAGGTGAAGCGCTCGCGCTGGGAGGAGACCATCCTCGAGCAGGTCTCCGGGTGGCCCGACGCCGTCATCGCGTCGTTCGACCACTCAGTCATCACCTCCCTGCACGACCGCGGCGCAACGATGCCCCTCGGCATCACTTTCTTCGGCTACATCGTCGATGTGGCGGACTACGCGCAGAAGATCGGCGCGACGTGGGTCTTCCCGAACTACCACTTCGTCGACGCGGAGATGGTCGCGGCGCTGCATGAGCGGGGGATCAAGGTCATCCCCTGGACCGCGAACCGGATTCATGAGTGGGAGCGGCTGCGCGAAGTCGGCTGCGATGGGGTCATTACGGATCTGCCTGCTGAGGCGGTGGCGTGGAGAGAGGGAAGAAATTGAAAATTGAAATTGAAAAAGCGTCCTCGCGAGTGCGGCCTTTTTCAATTTTCAATTTTCAATTTTCAATTTCTTCCAGCTACAGCGCTCAGTTTGCTACACTTCCGCGCGTTCAACAGCCAGCACCGGGATGGGGGAGCCACGGACATGAAGACCTGGGAATACAAGATCATCAACGTCCGGTCGGAAAACTACTCGATGGACCCGCGCCGTGCGGAGGAGCTCAACCGCCTCGGCGATGACGGGTGGGAGCTGGTCAGCATCACCTCGATCAACTTCAAGACCGGCGCAACCGACCACATCGGCATGGTCTTCAAGAGAGAGAAGCAGCCGCAGAGCGCGTGAGCTCGATGCTCAGTGGCGCACCGCGCGCCCGCGTCCAAGACGGAACAGACGGACGAACGCACGCGGATACGTCGGCTCGAACTGCGGCCACGTCGCCCTCGAATGAAGGAACGCTGTGCGCCCGCTCGTTCTCGGCGCCGTGAGCCCGCTGGAAGCGTACGCTTTCATTGAGAACGGCTGCGGGCATCGCGCTCTCCAGAAGGCTTCGCGGTCATTCCGAGATCGAGGAGACTCTGCGTCAGGGCGTGCGGACTACTCGATCCTCTTTGCTTCCTGGTCCCGTCCACCCTGGTGCAGGATCAGGGAAACGGCCTGCCCTTCCTCGTTCAACACGAAGGTAATCTGCGCGTCGACGACCTCGAAGAAGAATTTCGCCTCGGACTCTGCATAGACCGGAAAACGGGGTTGGTCACCGAGTCGCACCTCCAGCTGCCCGGTCGACTGCGTCACCTCGAACTCGAGCCCGGGAGCGAGCTCGTACCGCCCCACGTACCGCTCGAGGACGCGTTCTTCGACTCTGACCTTTGTCCTTGTCGATTCTGCCAATTCGAGCTGAGCGAACACAGCATCGCTCAACGCCTCGGAAACAGGCCGCTGTTCCTCGGGTGGCCATTCGTATACCTGTGCGACACGCTTGACCAGAAGCGCGGTGAGCAGTTGTCCGGCATCGGAGCTCGTCATGACCACGATCCCCTGTCCGCTGTCGGCAAACATCTCGACATGACTCCGGTACCCTTGGGTCCCACCGAAGTGCGCGAAGCGACCGTGCGCCACCCCCGGGCGGACTACGAATCCGAGCCCCATCTGGTCCCGGTGCTGCGACAACATCTTCCGGGTCATGTCGCGCGATAGAACGCGCTCGGAGCGTCCTGCTTTCGACTTCGCCACCTCGATCCACAGCAGCGCAAGGTCGGACGCCGTGGTCCAAAGCCCGGCCGCCGCCGACTCGGGATGGGTGTACCAGCGACCGGGAATGATCTCGCCGTTGAGTCGATGGCCACTCGCAGCACGTGCGGCAAGTGCATCCGGCAGGACAGCCTGGAACGTGCTGTTGCTCATGCCCACGGGATCGAATACGGAGGTTCTGAGGATGTCCTCGAACGACTTGCCCAGGCGCTCCGTGAGCGCGAGCTGCACGACGGTGTAGCCAAGCCCGCTGTAGCTCACCTCCGACCTCGGTGCGGAGACTCTCCGCGCTGCTTGATTCGACGCCGGAGGCGTCCCCGCGAGGATCTGCAGGATGGTAGGCAACGCCGCGTCGCGTTCGTAGCCTGAGAATCCCCCGGGGGTGACGCCTGCGGTGTGCGCGAGCAGGTCGCGCAGCGTCACTTTCCCTTCGTCCGCAGGGTTGGCATCGGGCAGTTTCCAGGACCGGAGGTACTGATGGATGTCCGCGTCGAGATCGAACTTCCCTTTCTCGGCATGACGCAGCACAGCGAGCGCGGCGAGCGGCTTGCTGACCGACCCGGCCTGGAACAACGTCCGGGTGGTGACCGGCGCATCGCCCGCGCCCGCTGCCATGACGCCGTAACCCTTCGCCCAGACGATCCTGTAGTCCTCGATGACAGCGACACTCACTCCGGGAACGCGCAGCGCTTCCATCCAGTCCTGCAGGGAGAGCTCGAGCGTGCGGCCGTCCTTCGACACGGCAGGCAGAGTGGTCTCGACGCGTTGGATCTGCTGCGCGACAAGGCGAGCCTCTCCCTGTGCTTCACTCGCCGCATGGGTGGGAAAGGCGAGGAGCGCGATCAATGCCGCAAGAAGAAGTAGGGAGCGCATGCGTCAGCCTCTAACCTAAACCTAAACCTAACGGCTTCGCCACTCACCGCGGCAACCGCACGCGAGGAGAGTAGCAAGAACAGGTTCTGAGTGGGTCGCCCGGCTTTCAGATGCCGGCCGATCGTCTTTGCAGCGGGAGGAATGAACCGTGTTCCGACGCAATCCACCGTTCAGAAGCCCGTAAGCGTCTTGCCCTCCCACGATCCGTACCGGCGCCCTCCCTCACTCCGCGCGCAGCGCGTCGACAGGCTCCATCATCGCAGCGCGCCGCGCCGGAAGGACGCCCGCCGCGAGGCCGACGGTGATCGCCATCGCTTCGGCGAAGATCGCAAACGACCACGGCGTGCTGACAGGGAGCGCGGGCACGAACAGCCGAAGCACCCAGGCGAGAGTGACGGCTCCTGCCAGTCCCGCGGCACCTCCCATCGCCGCGAGCATCGCCGCCTCGCCGAGGAAGAGTCCGAGAATCTGCCCTCGCCGGCCACCAACGGCCCGCAGGAGACCGATCTCCGACGTCCGTTCCGCGACGGCGATGGTCATGATCGTCAGGATTCCGACGCCGCCGACGACGAGCGAGATTCCTCCCAGCGCGCCGACGGCGAACGTCAGCACGGAAAGGATCGAATCGAGGACGCGAACCATCTCGTCCTGAGTCACGAAGCTGACGTCGTCGCGGCCATGGCGCATGGAGAGGATCCGTCTCAAACCGGCGACGACTTTTTCGGGCTCCACCTCCGGGTCGTGCGTCACATGGATGCCGGTGAGACCGTCGCGGTTGAAGAGCTCGAGCGCACGCGCCGTGGGGATCGTCACGGAGTCGTTGATGTCGACCCCGAGCACCCGATCCTGCGGCTCGGTGACGCCGACGATGAGGAAACGCGAGCCGCTGATCTCGATCCGTTTTCCGATCGGGTTCTCATCGCCGAACAGCTCGCGCTTCGCCGTCGCGCCGAGCACGGCCAGAGGGCGCGGGGCGGTGGGATCGTCGTCAGGAAGGAACGACCCCGCGGCCATCTGGAAGTTCCAGATCTTCGCCCACGCCGGGGTGAAGCCGTAGACGATCACTCGCCTTCGCCGCCCCGCGTAGCGGATCTCCGCGCTTCCATCGGTCGTCGGGTTGGTCAGCAGGACGTGGGGAGCGCGGCGGATTGCGATCGCATCGTCGATGGTGAGCGGACGGACGGTTCCGAACACGCCGATGGTCGCGCCGCCGGTCTGCACACGCCCCGGCATGACCACGATCAGGTTCGACCCGAACCTGGTGAACTGCGACAGGACGAACTGCCGCACGCCCTCGCCGATCGAAGTCAGCAGAACCACGGCCGCGACGCCGACGGCGATTCCCAGGATGGCGAGGAACGTACGGAGGCGGTGTGCCCGCAGCGTTCCGGTCGTCAGTGCGATGAAATCGGCGATCCTCATATCAGCCTCTTCGGGCGAGTGCGAGTGCCGGATCGAGCGCCGCGGCGCGCCGGGCGGGGATGACGCTGAATGCGATGCCGGCTGTCACTGCAAGGAGCAGCGCGCCGATGACCGACCAGAGAGGCGCAAATGCAGGGACGGCCGGGTAGAGCTGGCGGATCACGAAGCTCCCGACCTGCCCCACCAGCGATCCGACGACCGCGCCCATCCCGGACAGCAGCCCCGCCTCGGCGAAAAACAGCAGGCGGATCTGCTCCGGCGATGCGCCGAGTGCCTTCAGCAGGCCGATCTCATTCGTGCGCTGAGCGACCGCGATCAGCATCACGTTCATGATCAGAATCCCCGCCACTCCCATGCTGATGGCCGCGATCGCCCCCAGGGCCAGCGTCAGCGCCACCAGGATCCTGTCGAACGCCGCCGACAACGCCTCCTCGGTGATCACGGTGACATCGAGCTCCCCATGCCTCGCCTCGATGACGCGCTTCACCTCCTCCGTCACGCGCGGGATGTCTTCGCGCGAGCGCGTCATCACCCCGATCCGCAGCAGCGAGGTGAGATCGAAGAGCGCCTGCGCCGAGGCCACAGGGATGAAGACCATTTCATCCATGTCGATGCCGACGAATTCGCCCTTCGGCGCGATCACGCCCACCACCCGGAAACGGCGGTCCCCCAGACGCACAAACTGGCCGAGCGGCGACTCGGCACCGAAGATCTCCTCTTTCACCTTCGCGCCGAGAACGCAGTGCGGCGTCGCGTTGCGTGGATCCTGCGGCGGGAGGAAGCGCCCCGCCGCCACCGTGAGATTCCAGATGTCCTGCAGCTCCGGAGTCGAGCCGGCGACCGGCACGTCGCGCCGCCGCCCGCGCGCCGAAACCTCGGCCTCGACGAGGTTCAGCGGGGCGACCTTTTCGATCCCCGCGATGCGGCGCAGAGCCATCGCGTCATCGATCGTCAGATCGCGGGCGGCCCGTCCGGAGGCGAGTGCCGCCGTACCTCCGACTGTCTCGGCTCGTCCGGGAAGAACGATGAGCAGATTCGTTCCCAGCGCCTCGAACTCATTGCGGACGTAGCGACGCGCACCTTCGCCGAGCGAAGTGAGAATGACCACGGCCGCGACGCCGATGGAGGTGGCCAGGATCATGAGCAGCGTTCGCGAGCGCGCGCCCTCCAGCGAGCGCCACGCAAACCGCGCGATGTCGCTGTTCAGCATCCCGTCACGACCCTTCCTCGACGCGCCCGTCGAGCGTCCGGACGTGACGGCGCGCACGGCCGCCGAGTGCGGCGTCGTGCGTCACCACGACCAGCGTCACGCCGCGTCCGTTGAGCTGCTCGAGCAGGTGAAGGACCTCTCTGCCCGTCTGCTGGTCGAGGTTCCCGGTCGGCTCGTCGGCGAGGATCGCCGCGGGATCCATCACCATCGCCCGCGCGATCGCGACGCGCTGCCTCTCGCCGCCCGAAAGCTCGTTCGGCCGGTGTCGTGCGCGCCCCGCGATCCCGAACTCCTCGAGCAGCCGTTCGACGCGCGGCTTCCTCTCCGCCGGCACGACCCCCGCGAGCACGAGCGGCAACTCGACATTCTCCCGCGCCGTCAATCGCGGCACGAGGTGGAAGAACTGGAAGACGAAGCCGATCTTGCGGCGCCGTACCTCCGACTGCTGTCCATCGGTGAGCGCCGTGACATCGAGCCCATCGAGCTCGTAGGTCCCGCGGGATGGACGGTCCAGCAGCCCGAGGATGTTCAGCAGCGTCGATTTTCCCGATCCGGACGGACCCATGATCGAGACGTATTCGCCCGCGGCGATGGTGAGGGAAACGCCGCGGAGAGCGTGGACCTCCTCGTCGCCGATGCGGAAGCTGCGTGAGATGTCGGTGAGAGTCAGCATCCCAGGATTCGCGTCAGCGCTCGACCACTGCCGGAACGCCCGCGGCCAGTCCCTTCCGTTCGACCGACGTGACCACGGCGTCGCCGGCGCTCAACCCCGAGAGAACCTCGGTGAACTGCCAGTTCGACAGGCCGGTGCGGAGCTGCCGCTCGAGCAGCCTGCCGTCCTCGACGACATAAACACGGTTTCCTTCGAGGAGAGCCTGAGTCTCGACGCGCAGGACATCGTCACGTGCGTCGAGCACGATCTCGGCGTCCGCGCTGTAGCCGACCAGCAGTGCCCTGACATCCAGCGGGTCGGCGAACTCCAGCTCCACATCGACGGTGCGCGCCTGTTTCTCGATATCCAGGACATACGGAGCCACGCGGCGGACGCGAGCCGGAAAGCGCTTCCCCTGAATGGCGTCGATCGTGATCCAGGCCTGCTGGCCCGCTCGTACCCGTGCAACATCGACTTCATCGATCGGCGCGGTGACGTACGCGCAACTGTCGTCGATCAGATCGACCGCGGGAGGCGTCGGAATGCCCGGCGGAGAAGGGGTCGTGAACTCCCCGATCTCGCCGCTGATCTTCGCCACGACGCCGGCGAACGGAGCCCGGAGCACGCTCCTCGTCAGCGACGCGCGTGCCGACGCGAGCCGCGCCTCCCCCTGCTGCACGTCGGCGCGGGCTCCGCTGCACGCCGCGCGGAGGCCCGCCTCCGCATTCACGGCCCGGTCGAGCTGTTCGTCGGGAAGGAGCCCTTCGCCGTGGAGTCTGCGTGCCCTAGCCGCGTCGCGCTCCGCGGTCGCGGAGCTCCCGCACACTTCCTCCGCCCGCAGTACAGCGCTTCGGACCTGCTGCTGCGCCGCGCGCACGTCGGCCGCGGCGTCCTCGTTCCACAACTCCAGGAGCACCTGCCCCTCGCGTACGCGGTCTCCTTCCCGGACGGGAAGCGCGGCGATCGCACCTCCCGACGGCGGTGCCAGCTTCGCGCGCCGGCAGGCGTTGACCGTTCCCGCGCGGGTATTCGTGACCGACCGCTCGACGCGGCCCCGGTCCACCGCCGCAACGCGAACGGCGATCGGATCGGGTCGCGTCATCCGCCACACCACCACCGCGGCGGCGGCGATGATCACCATGGCGAGGAGCAGGCGGCGGGTCATGCTGGCAGATCCGGAGACTGGACAGCGACAGGGTACCGTTTCGTCTTCTGCGGCGCGAGCCGCGACACATCATGCGGTTCGCTGCCGGCTGATCGGCCGCGCGGCGCTGAGGTCGTTCTCGATTCTGATCATCTACCGCTTCTATCCGCCGAGTTGACATTCGCGCACAGCCGAGGGAACCTCGGTTCGGTGTCGACTCCACCGGTGAACGAACGATCGGAACATCGCCCGGCCTGCACCCGCGACTTCGCGGCGCTCGCTGACCGTCGGATGCGTCGAGGGCGACCCATCGGGCCAGCTTGTACGACCACGATGGAGGGAGCGGGAGCCGAGCCCCTCGCAGCCTATCTCCCGAGCGATAGGCTGACAGCTACGCCGCCTATCATTCGCCAGGCATCACCGCCCCCGCCGCCAGGATCAACCCGCTCAGGCAGATGACGCCCGCCCCCCAACGCCATCCCGGTTCGCGATAGACTGCCGGGCGGAGCGCTAGGCTGCGGCAGCCTAAACAGCTTAGCGAGTAGTTGGGCCGATCTGCAGTTCGCGCGCCGCCGGATGGAGACGGCGAATGATCGCAGACAACGGGCGAGGTGCGATGGTCATGGAGAAGGCCTTTCCAGCCGACGTTGATGTGCTGTTGCGAGCCTCCACTGACCCGATTCGTCGGGCCGAGCAACTCACGCTACTGACGACCCTCCTCAACAATTGCGAGACCAAGATCAGTCACTTCGATAGCCTTCGTCAGCAGAACCTCATGATCGCCCTTGCCATATTCGCCGGCCTCTTTGGCTTCGGTGTAAGCTCCAAAGGCATGGCTGCTACTTGGCTCGTTACAGGTGCCCTCGTTACCCTGATGACGGTCTTCTGGCTACTCGACCACCAGCACCACAAGTACAGTGAGGGCTGGCAGGGGACTCGCCGTTCCCTGACTCGCTCCTTTGTGCAGACGATCAACGAGCCTGAGTCTGATATTCGGTTCCTGCGCTATGATGTTTCGGCCGAGCGGAGAACTCGTCTGCTTGGATGGCAACCAGGATTGTACCTTTTGCTGTTGCTCGGTGGTGCCTTCGGACCGGTGATCGCACGGGCATGCCGATGAGGTCGCAATCGTAGGTGGACGGCCCAACTCATAGGACTCTTTACTGCATCCGGCCAGAGCGAAGCTCGTGGCAATAGAGCGGGCGTGTCGAGGGCGAGGTGAGTGCCGACGCCGAGGTCA
>CAZLGP010000082.1:0-5934 GCA_964558905.1 uncultured Thermoanaerobaculia bacterium
AGAGCGTTGAACAAGCCGGAGATGATGTGCCAGCGGCCGAAGGTATTGGGTTGATCGGACGCCCGATCGAGATCGGCGATCAGCGGCTCGCCGAAAAAGAGGGCGTCCTCGTAGAAGCCGTAGTGGTTGTACAGCATGAGGGTGGTCCCGCGCCAATGGGACGCACGTTCCATCCGGTCCGCGGCGATGCAGCACAGGATCAGACGAGGCAGGTGGTGCTCCCTCGAGCCGATATTCTCCTGGACAAAGGCTTCCAGCTCATCGGCCTGACGCGCCATTTCGTCGCGATCCAACCGCTCTTCTTCCCGCTCGAAGTCGAACGACGTGATCTCTCCGCCACGCCCATCCAGCTCCGCGGCCGCGGCGGCGCCGCCGCCTTCTTCGACGACGAACACGAGATCGAGCGGAAGACGGTCCAGGCGGCGGCGGACGAGCTCGCGGAAGAAACGGCGCACGAGCGCGCCCGCTCCGTCGAAGTCGTCGCATACGACCACCAGCCGCCGGCCTTGCCGCGGCAGCCCCTCAGCAAGAAGGTCGATCAGCCCGTGCACGAGCCGGTAGGCACGATCGACGGGATAGCTGCGGACACGCTCCTTGACCGGCGACGAGTCGGTGAGACTGCCGTCCTTCAGCGGAAACCGGACCCGGAGCTCCGGCACCATCAACGCCAGCGAGTAGGAGTGTCTGCGGATGAGCGCGGGGTCAGCGGCTTCCATCGCCGGCAGCAACGCCCGAAAGATGTCCGCGACGCCCGCCCACACACCATCCGTTTCCAGACGGCAGGAGACGGCCAGCGCTTCGGCTCCCTCCGCGCGCGCGCTCGCGATCCGCTCCTCGATCCACCTTCTCCGGCCGGGACCGCGGCGTCCCTCCACGATCCGGCTCGTGCCTGCGTGCTCCAGGCGCTCCTCTGCAGACACACCTACTGCGAACTGTGAGCTCATGCGCGCGTACCTTTCTTTGGCCACAGGCTCCTCAGCCAGAGGCCGAGACCTGTCAACAGGAAGAGTGAAAAGATGAGGGCCGTCAGGAACGGAAGGAGTGGCTCGTTCGGGACGCTGCTCAGCGACCCATCACGGATCTTGCTGACGAGCAGGACCAGATAGTGGAAGAGCAGCGGGATCTGGATGAAGATCAGCAGCCCGAACGCCAGCACGCGTCCGGTGAGCCAGACCCCCGCGTAGATCCGCACCATCCTTCGCTCGGTGGCCGGCAGATGGCTCTGATCGGCCGGCCTGCCGATGCGCAGAAAACGCGCCGAGAGGTTCTTCAGAAAGACCTTCGTGTCCTGCATCAGGCTTCTGCACCCGAACCAGTTCGCCATCGCGTAATAGAAGTCGGTGCGCAGAAAGAAATAGCACTGCCAGAGGATCCGCATCAGATAGATGAAGAGCAGTGCCTGCCCGAACTGCAGCACGCGCGGAGGGAGCGCGATCCACGCGCCGGCATCGACGAAGAAGATCACCAGCAGCGCGCTCGCCGAGAGCAGGTCCACCAGCGGCCCGCCCAGGATCGGCAGGTAGCGCTGCCGCCGGGGCAAAGCCCAGATCCCGGTCATGTCCGTCTCCCACACCACGAACCACAGCTGGTTGCCGATGCCGAAACGGCAGGAGACTCCTCGCGCGCGCGCCGCGACCAGGTGCCCCATTTCATGAAGGAAGGTGGTGAACAGACCGGCCATCATCAGGAACGCCAGGCCCGCGGCCGTGTTCACCGGAAAGTAGACGGCCCGCCAGCCGGGAACGATCGACGGCTTCAGCGCGACCGCCGCGACGGCGAGTGCCACGAGCACGACTGCGGCCGTGAGCATCGGCTTGCCGTAGAGGCGACTGGCCACCCGCTGGGAGATCCATTCGAAGTGATACGCCTTCGCGAGTCGCCGAGGCGGTTTCTCGGAGTCGCTGTCGGGCGGAGCGAGGGGACGAACGAACCCGTGCTGCTCGAGCGATGTGAGGAGGTCTTCGAGGTCCGGCGTCTCGCCGTGCCGCTCATGATGCCGGCGCTGGGCCTCGCCGACGATCGATCCTGCCGCGAGATCGTCGAGGACCTCCACCGCATCGGCCGGGAGCAGCAGGAACGTGCCCAGATCCTTCCGTCCGACCACGATTCCGTCGGACTCGCGCTGCCTGGCGAGCGACTCGACGACGACGCGACTATCCGATGGGTAGCGAGACATGTCCGGGCGGCAAGGGTTGTTGCGGACACGGAACGCCGTACGCTCGATCCGTGTCCGGAACGTTCAGTTGGCGTTAGAGTCCGATCAGGTCGCAGAACCATTCCGGGAAACAGACGCGGCACTCGTACAGCGCGGCAGTCGTCTTCACGGTCTCAACCTCGCGGATGACGAATTTCTTCATGAGCTCACCTCCTTTGCTCGCGGAAGATTTTGGATTTTGATCGATCGGCGGGCATGGTAACCGACATCCGGCAGTAATGCCAGGCGGATTCTTCATCTGGGGGTATGTGAGGATCTCCCGCAACCCTGTCATCCTGAGCGATGGACGTCGCGCGCGCCACGCCGGACGAAGAGAAACCCGAGCCCGCGCCCGAGCCCGAGCCCGCGCCCGGCTTTTCGGGCTCGGGCTCGGGCTCGGGCTCGGGAACCCTCATGAATCCAGGGAGTTTTCTTGGAAGGATGACAGGCTGTCCCTCCGCCTTGACTTCGTTCTTTCTTTCCGATCAACTGCCCCTGGGTCCTTCACCATCACGAAACAACGTAGACCTCGCGCTCGGGGGTCCTATGACGGCGATCGGCATTCAACCGCAGCCAACGACAGCCTCTCCGCTCGACATCCATTTCGAGCGCACCCTCGTCCGCCTCCGCTTCACCCGCCCCGCGCGGACGCGTTTCATCCACGGCATCTCCCTCGACGGCATGCTGCGCCGTGCCGGCGCGCTCGCCGGCGTCCTTCTCGACGACGGCAGGCACGGGTTTCCTCACGAGGTCATCCCCTTCGCCCCCGAGTCGGGCCGCGTTCACTTCGAGGCCGGTGATTCTTATCAGTTCCTGATCACCTGCGTCGGCGACGCCCTCGCCATCGCCGCCGACCTCGCCCGAGGCATCGCCCGGACCGGACGCCTGGCGCCCGATCGGGCCTCGTCGCTCCCCACGTTCGCCGGAAACTTCGAGCTCGAGGCCTTCGATCGCCTTCCCGATCGGGACTGGATGCGCGACGTCACCATCGCCTCCGGCCGGCCCGGCGTCACGCTCCGTTTCCTCTCGCCGCTGCGCCTCGAGCTCCCCGACGACCTCGCGCGGGATGGCCACCGCTACTTCGGTGCCGCGGCATTTCCGGCCGCTCATTTCCTCAGGCGCCTCTGGCAGCGGCTCTTCTTCGTCGCCAACCGGCGCTGGCCGCGGCAGGAGATGGACTCCATGATGCCCCGCCTGCCGGACGGAATCGGCGCGGTCGCTCCCCGTCTCCTCTGGATGGACGTTCCGAAGAAAGGAGCGTCCGACGAGAAAGCGGAGACCAGCGGCGGCACTCTCGGCTCGATCACCCTTCTCGGCCTCCCCGACGAGTGGCTCCCCTACCTCGCCCTCGGCCAGCACCTGCATCTCGGCAAGAGCACCCGCTACGGCCTCGGGCGATTCGTCATCGACGGCGGCCTGCTCGCCGGCGACTCCGCTCTCGCCCCCTCGCGCTCACTCCTCGCCCGCGCCGCATCGCGCCCGACGCTGACCGCCGCTCTCGCACATGTCCTCGAGCACGCCGAGGATGTTCCCGAAACCCTTCGGGAGAGCCTCGGAGAGAATCCCGACGAGGCCCTCGAGCAGCTCTCCGCCCGGCTCGCCCGCGGAACGTACACGCCGCCGCTCCTTTATGGATTCATCGGCGCGAAACGCGGCGGAGGAGTCCGGCCCCTCGTCGTCCCGCCGGTCGAAGATCGCATCGCGCAGCGTGCCGCCGCCATGACCCTCGGCGAATCGATCGACGCGATTCTCGAGGACTGTTCCTACGCCTATCGCAAAGGCTTCTCCCGCGCCGGCGCCGCGCGCGCCATCGCCCGGGCGTACGACGACGGCTACCGTCACGTCCTCGACGCCGACATCGCCTCCTTCTTCGATGCCGTCGACTGGGACCTCCTCGGCGCGAAGCTCGACGCTCTCTTCCCCTCCGAGCCGCTGGTCGGACTCGTGCGTCAATGGATGGAGGCGCCCGTCCTGTTCGACGGCCACCGCATCGTCCGGACCCGCGGTCTGCCCCAGGGAAGTCCGCTCGCGCCGCTGCTCGCCAACCTCTTCCTCGACGAGTTCGACGAGCACCTCCTCGGCCGCGACTACCGCCTCGTGCGCTACGCCGACGACTTCGTCGTCCTCTGCCGCAACGTCGACGACGCCCTCGCCGCACGCGACGAAGCGCGCGCCGCGCTGGCGCGTCTCGGCCTTTCCTACAACGAAGACAAGACCGCCATCCGCTCCATGGACGACGGATTCACCTACCTCGGCTACCTCTTCTGCCGCTCCGTGATCGTCGATGAAAAGCGATCCACCGACGCCGAGCCGCGGGAGCTCACCGCCGACCAGATCCCCCGCTTCTCCTGGCTGGCCCAGGTGCCGTTCGAGCGCGTCAGCGCCATCGCCCGTCCGGGCGGAGCGGCTGCGAAGGCGTCCGCGGAAGTGCGCCCCCTCGCGCCGCTCGCGTCATCGGCCGTGCCCGAGGCGCGGGCGCTCTACCTCCTCGTCCCGGGGATGCGCGTGGAACTGCAGCAGGAGCGTCTCGTCGTGGTGGACGCGGCGGAGCAGGTGGAGGTGCCGCTGTCGCTGGTCTCCCACGTCGTCTGCAGCAAGGCCGCGCGCATGACCGTGCCGCTCCTCATCGCCCTGAGCGAGAAAGGGAAGCCGGTCTTCTTCTGCCATCGCGACGGCAGCATCGCCGCCGCCATCACGCCCCAGCCTCCCGAGTGGACGCTCTGGATGCAGCAGGCCGACGTCCTCCGCGACGATGAGCGCTGCGCCGGCTTCGCGCGGGAGATCGTGATGGCCAAGCTCCACAACGCGGCCAGGCTGGCCGTGCGTCTCAATATGGCCCGGCGCGACGAGACCGCCGGCGCGCTCCGCGAGCTGGAGCGCGAGACCGGCAACAAGACCACCATCGACGCGTTGCGCGGCCTGGAGGGAAAAGGGGCCGCGCTCTGGTTCGCTTCTCTGCGCGACACGCTCGATGAAGAGTGGGGCTTCACCACCCGGCGCCGGACCCCGCCGCCCGACCCCGTCAACGCCATGCTGTCGCTCGCCTACACGATTCTCTATCACCACGCGTCGACCTCGCTCGTCGCCGCCGGCCTCAATCCCCGTCTGGGGATCTTCCACCGAGGGCGCGGAGCGCACGACGCACTCTCGTCCGATCTCGTCGAGGAGCTCCGGCATCTCGCCGATGCATTCGTGCTCTCCGTGATCCGTCACCGCGAGATCCGGCCCGCCGATTTCCTGGCCACGCCCGGCGGCCGCTGGCCCTGTCTGATGGCCGATGCCGCGAGGCGGACATTCGTCCGCAGGTTCGAGGAGCGCATGCTCGACCAGACCACCGTCGACGGAGACCGCAAAATGAGCTGGCGCCAGGTGATCGACCGCCAGGCTTGGCAAATACGCGTCCTGGCCATGACCCCCGGCGCGCGCTACAGCGCCGTACGGTTGCACGCATGAGATGGGTCATCGTCTACGACATCTCGGATGACGCACTGCGCGAACGTGTCGCCGACCGGCTGGGGACGATCGGCTGGCGCGTGCAGGAGTCGGTGTTCGAGTGTACGTTCGATCCCGAGGGGCTGCCGGAGGTGATCGCCGTGCTACAGCGGATTCTCGGCGAGTCCAAAGACGCGAACATCCGCGTCTATCGGATCTGCCGCGACTGCCTGGAGGTGGCGGTGGGGATCGGGTCGATCCGCTCGACGCCGGACGAGGGGGCATGTGTCATCGTATGAGAGGTTTAC
>CAZLGP010000083.1:0-8450 GCA_964558905.1 uncultured Thermoanaerobaculia bacterium
CTGGTCGCCCTCGACCCGGACGGCGAGTTGAAGAAGCCGATGCTCGTCGATGCGCTCTCCTGCACGTTCAGCGGCTTGATCGGCACGTCGACGAGCGGCGCGTATATCGAGTCGTCGACCGGCATCCGCGAAGGCGCGCGCACCGGACTCGCATCCGTCGTGACCGCCGCGCTGTTCGCGCTGTCGCTGTTCGTCATCCCGATCTTCGAGCCGATGCAGTCGCTCCGGTACGCGTACGCACCGGCGCTGCTGATCGTGGGCATGCTGATGCTCCGCGCCGCAACGAAGATCGACTTCGACGACCTCACGGAGCTCGTGCCCGCGTTCACGACGGTCATCGTGATGGTCTTCACCTTCAACATCGCGAACGGGCTGACGGCCGGACTGGTGCTCTATCCGGTCATGAAAGTGCTCGCCGGCCGAGGGCGCGAATTGCGCACGGGGACGCTCGTCCTGGCGGGCTTGTGCGCCGTGTACTACGTGTTCGGATTGCCCCACTGAGTGGCACCTTCAGTGGGGTCAGACCCGGAAGCTCTACTGACCCGTAAACTCAACTTAACGCTCCCCCGCACCACCGTTAAGTAGAGTCTCGGGGTCTGACCCTACTCAACGCGCTCGACCCTACTCAACGCGCTCCGCGCTCCCCAGTATCCGCACATGCCATGCACTCCGCCGCCGGGCGGGGTGGAGCTCGAACAGAGGAAGATGCGGGGGTTCGGCGTGGAGTAGGGATCGAGGCGGGGGAAGGGACGGGTGAGGAACTGGAGCATGGTGTTCGCGCCGCCGGCGATGTCGCCGCCGATCATGTTCGGGTTGTGCTCCTCGAACTGCGCGGTGTTGATCGTGCGCTTTGCGAGGATGCGGTCGCGGAAGCCGGGCGCGAAGCGCTCGATCTGACGCTCGATGAGCTCCGTCGCGTCTTCGATCGATCCGTTGGGCACGTGGCAATACGCCCAGCCGGTGTGTTTGCCGGCGGGCGCGCGCGTGGGATCGAACATGCTCTGTTGCGCGCAGAGGACGAAGGGCCTGTCCGTCATCCGCCCGTGAAACGCGGCCCGCTCGTGCGCGGCGATCTCCTCGAGCGTGCCGCCGACGTGCACCGTCGCGCTGCGGGCGCAGTCGGCATTCTTCCAGGGGATCGGTCCGTCCAGCGCCCAGTCGACCTTGAAGACTCCGGGGCCGTACCGAAAGCGGAGGAGCTTCTTCACATAGCTCTCCGGCAGCGCATCGCCGGCGATGCTCGCGAGCTGGCGCGGCGTGACGTCGAAGAGCACCACGCGCGACTCGGGGACGTCGCGCATGGAGCGGACGAGATGCCCCGTACGAATCTCGCCGCCGAGCGATTTCAGATAGCTCGCCATCGCCGTGACGATCGCCGCCGAGCCGCCTTTCGCCGCCGGCCAGCCTGTGGCGTGGCCGGCGAGCATCAGAGCGAGGCCGAAGGACGCGGAGCCGGCGCGCTCGAGAGGAAGAAACGAATGGGCCGCCGAGCCGGCGAAGAGTGCACGGGCGTGCGGAGTCCGGAACCGCCTCGCAAGGCGCACCGCCGACTGCAGTCCGAGGAGGCCGAAACGCGCCAGGGTGATGGGATGCTTCGGCGGCAGAAGCGTGGCAATCGGACGGAGGATGTCGTCGAACACCTTTCCCGCCACCGCCGCGAACGGTTCCATGAGCTTCCGGTAGGAATGCTCGTCTTCGCCGAGCCGCGCAGCGGTGGCGCTGACCGAGACCTCGAGCGTCGCGGCACTGCCGTCGTCGAACGGGTGTGCGATCGCGGCCGGCGACCACGCCCACTCCAGCCCGTGTCGCGCGAGCGGCAGGCCCCGGATGAACGGGGACACGACGCTCATCGGGTGAATCGCGGAGCAGACGTCGTGGTGGAAGCCGGGCAGCGTGACCTGTTCCGTCCGCGCGCCGCCACCGATGGTGTCCTTTGCTTCGAGGACGAGGACGGAAAGCCCCTCGCGGGCGAGGGTGATGGCGGCGGAGAGACCGTTGGGACCGGAGCCGATGATGACGGCGTCGTATTGCACGGTCTGGCTCGCTACCGGCTAAGTCGTTGAATCTTAGCCACTTCCGTGATTCGAAAAAAATCTTCGAAATTCAGGGTAGGGATTCGGTCGCGCCAGTCACTCCTCAATCGGAGCAGTCTTTCAATGCGCCTCATGCCACCGACCCACCAGAAACAGACCGGCTCGCCAAACGAGCTGGAGACGATCGCCCTCTCCGAGAAGCATCTCGACTACCTTGGGCATCTTGCCCTGGAGATGAATCCGGACATGCCGGCGTCCTTTGGCCTGCCGCACCTCATCCGCACGATCCTCGATCGCGTGGAAGAAAGCGGCATCGACCTCACTGACGCAAGCAGCGAAGAAGACATTGCCCGTCTGGCCGCGGGGCGGCTTCGCGGGAAATCGTCAACAGCTCGTCGGCGAGCTGTACGACCTAGCGAGCGGCTTTTTTCTTCGTCGTCAGCAGCTCGACGATCTGATCGATCGAGTCTGCCTGTGACAGATCAACACCACTCTGGAAGGACGCCTCGATCAGGCCGCGGATGATCTCGGCGCGGCTGATTGCCTTGCCGTGCCTCAGCCGGATGTCGATGGCCAGACGATCGAGATAGGCGACGTGACGGTCGAGCAGCACGACCGTGATCTTCGCCCAGGGCTCGGTGTGGACAATAGGACGACCGCGATTGCTCTTTGCAGGACTCACACGAACTCCTTGTATTGGTTAGTCGACCGGGAAAACGACCACTGAGTGTAATCGGTTCCGCAGACGAAGTCTATCTTTCCGTACCTGCCTAACGCCGCCCCGTATTTCGGGCAAACCCCAAGCAGGCTTCCTTCACGCATTACCTCTGTCGCTCTTTCCCGGACCTTTGGGGCGGATAGGCATAACTGCACTTCCGCGTCAACATATTACCCGGTCGCCGCGTAAGGGCAACACTAAATGTGAAGGAAAGTGGTCGGCATTACCCTAACCGAACCGTGAACAACGCTCCCCGCTCCCCGTTCGAGGCGGTGATACTGCCGCCATAGGCGTCGACGATCGCTTTCACGATCGCCAGCCCGAGGCCGGTGTGACCGGTGCGGCTCGTGTCCGGACGATGGGTAAAGAAGCGATCGAAGATCCGCCCGAGGTTGGCCTCGGGGATGCCCGGGCCGTGGTCGGCGACGCGCGTGACGATCTGGCCGGCCTCCGGCGCGCAGCTCACCGTCACCGTTCCCCCCGGCGGCGAGAAGCTCAGCGCGTTGTCCAGCAGGTTCTCGAACACCTGCATGAGCCGATCCTCGGAAGCCTCCACGGTCAGCGGCGCGTCGGCGAGTTGCACGTCGATGCGCACGCGCTCCCCCTCGCGCAGCCGGAAGCCTTCCACGATCTGCAGCAACAGAGCGCCGAGGTCGACGGGGTGCGACGTCTCACGAACGAGCTGCGCGTCGATCATCGAGATCTCGCGGACCCCGGAGAGCAGCCGCTCCATCCGCGCGACTTCCTGATCGATCACGGCGACGAACCGCCGGCGATCGGCCGCGTCCCGGACGTCGCCGATCATCTCGTTCGCGTTGCGAATCGACGCCAGGGGATTCTTCAGCTCGTGCACGACATCGCTGGCAAACCGCTCGATGAAGCCAACGTGCGCGTCCAGCCGGCGCATGATGCGCTCCAGCGCCCGGGAGAGCTCCCCGATCTCGTCGAGCCTCGCCGAGCCCTTGAACTGCTTCCCCTGCAGGCCTCCGCGACGATCGAGCACCGCGCTGGCGTCGAATCGCAACTGGCGCAGCGGTCCGACGATGGTGGTCGCGAAGAAGATCGTGACGAGGACGGCCACGACGATCGACGCGAAGAAGATCCGCATGACCCGCAGGCGAACGAGGTAGAGGTCCTGCAGAATCTGAAACGTGCTTTTCGACGCCACCACCGCCCCGACGGTCCACCCGCCGACGACGACTGGCGCCATGCGATAGAGCGTCACCGATCGCTGCTCGAGCGCGATCTTCTTCTCGAATCCCTCGCGCCCGCGAAGGACGGACGCGATCTCCGGTCCGCTGAGTCGCATCGCGTTCTCGAAGAAGTCCACCTCCAGCGGCTCCTCCGGCGGCCGGAACCAGCGGACGATCGGACGGACGACGAACGCGCCGACGCGATAGAGAAGGTTCCGCCGGTCGGAGCGCGCCGGGCGTTGGGGTGCCGGGGCGACGATCTCGAGCGAGTCGGCGACGACGTGTCCGCGGGAGTCGATCAGGCGCACGCGTAGATCGTCGATCTTCGCGCGACGGATGACGTCCTCGAAGGCATCGGCGTCGAGCGTCCCCTGCCGCGCGATCGTCGCGGCGATGAGCCGCGCGCGATGCGTGAGATCGCGGATCTCGGCCGTCTCGAGCCGCTCCTCGTACTGGCCCAGAAACAACACACCGGCCATGGGCATGAAGATGAGGACGACGTTGAAGGCGAGCAGCCGGACGGAGAGCCTGGAGAGGGTTCGGAGTTTCATGAGGAGTGGGTGCTGAGTGCTGAGTGCTGAGTGCTGAGTGCTGAGTCACCGCCCACCCGGATAGAGGGCAGAGGACAGGGCGCGGAGCGCAGAGACCGCGGGCAACTCTCTTCTGCCCTCTGCGCTCTGCCCTCAATCCGGGTAGCGGCTCTCAGCACCCAGTACTCAGCACCCAGCACCGCTCATTCCTTCCACCGATACCCGAGCCCATACACCGTCTCTACGCGGTCGAATGCACCGTCCGCATCTTCGAACTTCCGGCGCACGCGCTTGATGTGGCTGTCGATCGTGCGGTCGCTGACGTAGGTGTCGTGCGGATAGCCGTCCTGGTGGAGCTGCTTGCGCGTCTTCACGTGGCCCGGGTGGCGGACGAGGGCGTGCAGCATCATGAACTCGGTGACGGTGAGGTTCACCGGCGTGCCTTTCCAGCGGACGGAGTAGCGCTGCAGATCGAGCTCGAGATCGCCGAGGCGCAGCGGCGCGTCGGCGGCAGGGCGTTGGGTGACGCTCTGATCGATCGCCGCGCGGCGGAAGAGAACCTTCACCCGCGCGAGGAGCTCGCGCATCGAGAAGGGCTTGCACAGGTAGTCGTCCGCGCCGATCTCCAGTCCGAGGACGCGGTCGAGCTCTTCGTCGCGGGAGGTGAGGAAGATGATCGGCGTGGTCTCGGAGACGGCCCGAATGCGGCGGCAAAGCTCGAGGCCGTCCATCTCCGGCATCATGATGTCGAGGATCACCAGACCGGGCAGCTTCTGCTGAAACGCGCGCCAGGCTTCCAGACCGGTGGAGTAGAGCTCGACCGGGTAGCCCTCGCGGCGCAGCGCGAAGCCGACGGTCTCGCGGATGTTGTCCTCATCGTCGACGACGGCGACGACGCTGTTGGCGGGACGCACGGGGCTATTGTAGTTGGCGGTTGGCGGTTGGCGGTTGGCGGGAGTACGAAATTGCCTCTTCGGTCAAGCGCCACATCAACCGCCAACCGGCTTGCACTCCCCCGCTGCACAGACGTAGGCGATCGCCTGCTCCTCATCCGGCGCCAGCGCGCCGGTGAACGGCAGCGCGCGGACGACTCGTTCACGTGCGGCGCCTTTGGCGGGGAGGAAGACCAGTGCGCGCATCGGCTCGGGCTTCCGGGCGTACTCCGACAGGAGCTCGAAGGTCTGCTTCTTCCGCGGGTCGCCGGTGACGACGACGATCTTCGGCGCGATACGCGCGAGCTCCATCGCGTGCGCCATCTGCGCCTGCTCCGCACCCGCGGCGCGCATCCGTCCGCCGAACGCCTCGAAGATCGTCGACGGGCGCGTCCGCCAGGCCTCGTTCCCGGTGAGGACCGCGAGGCGCAGGAGGTTCTGCGCGGCGACGGCGTTCGCGGACGGCGTCTCGTCGTCGCTCTCCGCGACCAGCACACGAACGGGCGCGGGGGCCGTGGCTCCGGTCCTGTAGACACCGGCGCTCGCGTTCCAGAAAAGCTGGTCCTGACGCTGCTGCAGCGACACAGCGAGGTCCAGCCAGCGCACGTCGTAGCTCGCGTCGAAGAGATCGAGCATCCCCTGCACGAGCATCGCGTAGTCCTCGGCCAGGGCCGCGACACCCGGCGCGCGGAGGAGGGTCTTCGCCTTCGCGTTCCAGTGCGACGTGGCGATTGCGCTCGCCGCGCTGGCGGCGGCGTCGATGTACGCCTGCTCGCCGAATGCCGCACCGGTGCGCGCGAGCGCCGAGATCATCAGTCCGTTCCACCCCGAGATCACGTTGAATTCGCGAGAGGGCTCCGGGCGCTTCTGCCGCACGTCGAGCATCTTTGCCAGCGGCTCGTGCAGCTCGTTGTACGTCTCCCGGAGAAAGCGCCATTCGGCAAGCGCGGGAAGGTTGAGAACGCCGTCTTTCATCCCGTAGATCGTGAAGACCTTCGACGCCGGCTCGCGGCCGACGAGGCGTGTGATCTCGTCCTTGTTCCAGAGATAGAACTTTGCGTTGATCAGCTCCGGTCCCTGCATGGGAACGAAGTTGTACGCGTCCTGCGAAGCGTCGAACGCGCCGCGGCTTCCGCGGAGGTCGCGCAGGACGTAGTCGATCGTCGTCCGCGCGACGTGCGCGAGCTCGTCCTCCCCCGTCGTCTGCCACGCCTCGAGGTACGCGAGCGCGAGCAACGCCTGATCGGGAAGCATCTTCTCGAAGTACGGCTCGCGCCAGGCCTCATCGTGGGTGGCGCGATGGAAACCGCCGCCGAGCTGATCGCGCACCGGAGCGATGGCCATCTTCTTCAGCGTGTCGATGGCAACGCCGCGGATGCCTTCGTGCTTTGCGCGCGCGGCGTAGCGGAGAAGAAACGAGATCGTGATCGGCCGCGGACGCTTCGGCGCCGCGCCGAACCCTCCGTTGGCGGCGTCGTACGTCTTCGCGACGGCATCGACGACGCTCTCGACGTCCGGAGGCGCCGCGGGCCGGGGCTGCTCGGGCGCAACCCAGAGCGTGGCGCCTTCCTTGTAGCGGTTGGCGTTGATGACGAGGAACCGCGCGAGCTCGTCGGACTTCATGAACCCGGCGGCGGCGAACGGCTGGAGCTTCGCGTCGAGCGCGAGATGCATGGGCGAGCCCGCGACGCCGCTGCCATCGATCATCAGGCGCGCCGCGTTCTCGTAGGCCTCGGCAACCTCGGGATGCTCGATCCGGTCGAGCAGCACGGGGATGAAGTACGCGTTCAGCGACTCCGCGTTCTCGCCGTTGAGAAACGCCTCGCGGTGCATGCGGTAGCTTTCATTCGACGAGGCGAAGCCGATGTGCAGAAAGATGGGCCGCCCCTCGTTCTTCGCGCGAGCGAACGCCGCGTCGCCCCAGGCCTGCCACTGCACCGGCGCACCGGCGCGGTCGGCGAAGTAGCGACTGGCTCCGACGGCCGGGATGGCGGCCAGAACGACGACCAGCAATGCGCAAATGCGGCGGATCATGCGCGGGGGCCAACAATGACCGCGGCTGAACGCTTCCTCGCGCTCGGGCCGAGGGACGTCGCCGAGAGCTGGCTGCACGACCTCGAGGCGCGTTATTCCGAGCCGCACCGCCACTACCACACGCGGACACACATCGAGCCCATGCTGGAGCTGCTTCCCCACCCCGATGAGACGGTCATGGCGGCGGTGTGGTTCCACGACGCTCATCTACGTCGGGGATCGTCTCGGTCTCACGGGCTCACGGTCTCAGAGTCTCAAGGTCTCAGAACTAGTCTCCTCAGAGTCTTTGAATGAGGTTCCGCAACTCGGTTCAGGCGTTTGTGGTGCCGCCGGCCCGGCGGCCGCAACGCCCGGCAAGGTGCCGGCACCACATGCGGCCGTCGGCTGCCACGTGGCTCCGTTCGAGACGCACCTGAAGGCCGGCTAACACTTGCTCCTCTGGTGGATTCGGGAGACTTGGAGACTCGACCGGGATCAATCCTGAGCAGAAAGTGCGCCGCAGACGACAGGCGTGCCGAAGGCCAGCGTTGCCGGCCCTGCCGGCCGGCGGTCAATGCGCCCGCGTAGCGGGCCTGGAGATTGGACACTCGCACGCAGCGGTGATTCGGAGCCCGCGTAGCGGCAAAGGGAATTAGCCCCCGGCTGACGGGCCTGTTGCCCAATGCCCGCGTAGCGGGCTACAGGGAGTAGCCCCCGGCTTTCAGCCGGGGGAATTGCGGCCGTTAGAGTCCAGCCCGCGTAGCGGGCGACAGGACGACTCTTTCGCCCGCTACGCGGGCTGACCAAGGACACCGCGCCCCACCCCCGGCTGAAGCCAGGGGACTTGCGCATTGCGTCCAATCGGAGCCCGCGTAGCGGGCGACAGGACGACTCTGTCGCCCGCTACGCGGACTGACCAGGACAGCACGCCGCACCCCCGGCTGAAGCCGCAATGGCGTTAACTTTAGGCTCGGGAACCTGCGCCGGAGGCGCGTAAAGAGGGTAGCCGGTGGCGAGCGCGAATGCGCCGC
>CAZLGP010000084.1:0-18767 GCA_964558905.1 uncultured Thermoanaerobaculia bacterium
GGCGGTTGGCGGGAGAGACCGGCGAGGGTGGTTCCCCCGCCAACTGCCAACCGCCAACCGCCAACTCTGTATCTCGTGACTCTGTGGTGAATCCACCTGAAATTTCAAGCCGGGAGGCCTCATGGCTCAGATTCTTGCGGACCGCAGAGACATCGACTTCGTCCTTCACGAGCAGCTGAAGGTCGAGCAATTCTCCAAACACGAGCTCTTCCCCGAGTTCAACCGGAAAGCCATCGACATGATCGTCTCCGAGGCGCGCAGCCTCGCGACGAAGGAGATCCTGCCGACTCAGGCGGACGGCGATCGCATCGGCGTCCACTTCGAGAACGGCAGCGTGACGGTTCCCGCGTCCTTCCACAAAGCCTGGAAGGCCCTCCGCGACGGCGAGTGGACGGCCATGACCGAGGACCCCGAGTGGGGCGGACAGGGGATGCCGCGCAGCGTGGCGACAGCCGCCTCCGACTACCTCATGGCCGCGAACTTCGCGTTCCTCATGTACTCCAGCCTCTCCCACGGCGCCGGCAAGCTCATCGAGACCTTCGGCGACGACCAGCAGAAGAAGCTCTTCCTCAAGAAGCTCTACACGGGCGAGTGGACCGGCACCATGCTGCTCACCGAACCGGCGGCGGGCTCCGACGTCGGCGCCCTCGGCACGACCGCGACTCCGAACCCGGACGGCACGTACTCGATCACCGGCAACAAGATCTTCATCTCCGGCGGCGAGCACGACCTGGCCGGCAACATCATCCATCCCGTGCTGGCTCGCATCGATGGCGCTCCCGCGGGCACTGCCGGCATCTCCCTCTTCATCGTCCCGAAGATCTGGGTCAGTGACGACGGCACCCTCGGCGAGCCCAATGACGTGGTCTGCACCGGCATCGAAGAGAAGATGGGCATCCACGGCAACTCCACGACCTCGGTCGCCCTCGGCAGCAAAGGCAAGTGCCGCGGCCTCCTTCTCGGTGAGGCCAACAAGGGCATGCGCGCGATGTTCCAGATGATGAACGATGCACGTCTCATGGTCGGCAACCAGGGCCTCGCCTGCGCCAGCGCGTCGTACCTGTACGCGCTCAATTACGCACGCACGCGCGTCCAGGGCCGCCATCTGCTCAAGATGACCGACAAGGACGCGCCAGGCGTTCCCATCATCCAGCATCCCGACGTCCGCAGGATGCTGATGATCATGAAGATCTACGTGGAGAGCCTGCGTAGCCTCTCGTATTACATCGCCTTCTGCAACGACGCGATCGCGACGTCGTCCGACGCCGAGGAGAAGACCCGGCTCCAGGGCATCATCGACTTCCTGATTCCGATCGCCAAGGCGTACACCACCGATCGCTCCTTCGACGTCTGCAGTCTCGGCGTCCAGGTGTACGGCGGCTACGGCTACATCAAGGAGTACCCCGTCGAGCAGCTGCTGCGGGACTGCCGCATTACTCCGATCTACGAAGGCACCAACGGAATCCAGGCCATGGACCTCTTCGGCCGCAAGCTCGGCCAGAACGGGGGCCGGCCGATCATCGACCTCGGCGAAGAGATCCGCCGCACGCTCTCAGCCGCCGCCGACGTCGAGCGAACCGCGCCGATGGCGGAGAAAATGGAGGCCGCGCTGGTTCGCCTCGAAGAGGTCGCCCGCTACATGGGCATGACCGCCATGTACGGCAACCTCCTCACCGCCGCGGCACATGCGTCGCCCTTCCTCGAAGTATGCGGCGACGTCATCGTCGGATGGATGCTGCTGTGGCGCGCACGGATCGCCTCGCAGGCGCTGGGCAATGGAGGAAAGGAAAAAGACGCCGCCTTCTACGAAGGCCAGGTCAAGGCCGCCGAGTTCTTCACCGAGGTCATGCTCCCGGTGACGATGGGAAGGATGGAGGCCATCCTCTCCGGCAGCAGTGCCGCCATCGACATCCCTGAGGATTCCTTCGGGGGCAAGTAGCTTCCGGAGAGCGTCATGGTCCACGAGCCCTTCTCCCCCGCCACCGCGCTGCTGGCCGGAATGCCCGCGAAGATCCTCTTCGTGCTGATTCCGCTGGTGGGGCTGGCCTGCTTCGCCTGGATCATGGCGCGCCGCATGGCGCCTCTGTTCCGAGGCGCTCCCGATCCCCGCTTCCGGCGGATTCCTGAGCGCATCTGGCTGGTGCTCAAGATCTGGCTCGCGCAGTGGCGACAGCCGCGCTACATGCTCGCCGGGGTCCTGCACATCGTCGTCTTCTTCGGGTTCCTCGTCCTCGGCGCCCGCTCCATCCAGCTCGTGGTGCTCGGCTTCGTCGACGGCTTCGTCATCCCCGGCTTCGGCGGCGCCTTCGGTGCGGTCTACAACGTCGTGAAGGACATCGCCGCCACGGCGGTCTTCGGGGCAGTGGTGATCCTCGCCGCTCGCCGCGCGTTCTTCAAGCCCGCGCGGTATGCGGTTCCCGAGAAATACGGCAAGGACCACACGCCGGAGGCGCTGTTCGTCCTCGGGCTCATCGCGATGCTGATGATCTCCGAGAGCCTGTTCGAGGGAAGCCTCCTCGCCGCGCAGGGCGCAGGCGCTCACTCCGTCACCGTTCTCACGTTGCCCTGGTTTTTCGAGCGGATGCTCGCCGGCGTGCAAGTCTCCACGCTGGCCGGCGTCAACCTCGCCGCTTACACCGTCCACGACCTGACCTTCTTCTTCTTCCTCTGCTTCCTCCCCTTCGGCAAGCACTTTCACGTCATCACATCGCTCTTCAACGTCTTCTTCATGCGCGTCGAGAAGGGCAACGTCAAGCCGGTGGTCCACGGCATCTCGGATGCGCAGCTCGATGACCTGAAATCGTTCGGTGTGAAAAAGTTCGAAGACTTCACGTGGAAGCACATGCTGGACTTCTACAGCTGTGTCGACTGCGGCCGCTGCTCGGATCGCTGTCCCGCCAACGCCGTGGGCAGACCGCTCTCGCCGCGTTTCATCAGCATCAAAGCGCGCGACTACGCGTTCGAGCACTACCCCATCTTCGGGAAGCCCACCACCGAAGGCGCGCCTCTCATCGGCAGCATCTACAGCGAAGACGAGATCTGGTCCTGTACGACGTGCGGCGCCTGCGAAGAGGAGTGCCCCGTCGGCATCGAGTACATCGACAAGATGGTCGACCTGCGCCGCGGTATGGTCGACGACGGCGCGGTACCCCAGTCCGTCCAGAAGCCGATGAGCGCTCTCGAGAAGCGCGGCAATCCGTGGGGCAAGCTGGAGAAGAACCGCGCCGCATGGACCGCGGGCGTCGGCAATGGTGCTCCGGTGAAGCTCGTCGAGAAGGGCGAGACCGCGGAGACGCTCTACTTCGTCGACAGCATCACCTCCTACGACGACCGCATGCAGAAGATCGCCCAGGCCACGGCGCGCATCCTGGGCAAAGCCGGCGTCGACTTCGCGGTGATCGGCAAGGACGAGAAAGACAGCGGCCACGACGTCCGGCGCTTCGGCGAGGAGATGCTGTTCCAGAGCCTGAAAGAACAGAACACCGAGGCGATCCGGGCCTCGGAGGCCCGAAGGATCGTCGTCAACGATCCTCATGCCCTCAACGCGCTGCGCAACGACTACACCGGCATGCCGCCGGTGCAGCACGTGAGTGAGCTCATCGCCCAGAGCCTCGAAAGCGGGAAGCTGAAACTCAATCCGCTCGCGGATGCGTCGAAGACCTACACCTATCACGACCCCTGCTACCTCGGCCGCCACAATGACACCTACGACGCGCCGCGCCAGGCCATCGACTGCATCCCCGGACTCGCGCGCGTCGAAATGGAAGGCAACTGCCGCGACCGCTCCTTCTGCTGCGGCGGTGGCGGCCTGATGCTCTTCTACGAGCCCGAAGAGGAGCAGCGCATGAGCGTCGTGCGTGTGAAACAGGCGCGCGAGGCCGGCGCGGACGTCATCGTCACCGCCTGCCCCTACTGCCTGACGAACATCGAGGACGCCATCAAGGTGGCCGGATTCGAAGGGAAGATGGAAGTGCTGGATCTGGTGGAGCTCGTCGACGGTCAACTATGACGAACGATGAACGATGAATGATGAACGATGAACAACGACGAGCGCCCTGTTCATCGTTCATCCTTCATCGTTCATCGTTCGATACAAGGAGTCACTCATGGAGATCCTGGTTTGCATCAAACGCGTCCCCGACTCGGCGGAGAACGAGATCAGCGTCGCGCCCGGCGGTTCGGACATCCGACGCGATGATCTGACCTACTCGGTCAACGAGTGGGACAACTACGCCGTCGAAGAAGCGATCCAGATCGCCGAGCGCGGCGGCGGAAACGTCACCGTCGTTTCCGTCGGCGATGCCGAGGCCGAAGAGGTCGTGCGCCGGGAGATGGCCATGGGCGCTGCGCAGGGACTCCTCCTGACGGATACGGCCTTCGACGGCTCCGATGGTCTGGGAATCGCGACAGTCCTCGCGGCCGCCGCCCGGAAAGGAACGTACGATCTGATCCTCACCGGAGCGCAGGCCGATGACGGTGCCGCGCAGGTAGGCGGCATGCTCGCGGCGTTGCTCGACTGGCCGTACGCCTCGCTGGTCAACAGGATCGAAGTAAAAGAACGATCGCTCCGCATCGGCCGGGAGATCGAGGGCGGCAGCCAGGAGATCAGCGACATCGAGACTCCCTGCGTCCTCTCCATCCAGACCGGCATCAACGAGCCCCGCTACGTCGGCATCCGCGGCATCCGCAAAGTCGCCTCGGTCGAGATCCCCGTGCTCGACGCCGCGGCTCTCGGCATCGACACAAGCGCCGTCGGCGTGGAGGGCGCCAAGGTCAAACGCGTCGACTACTTCGTTCCGCAGGCCGGAGGCGGCGCGGAGATGCTCGAGGGAAGCACCGAGGAGCTCGCCGGCAAGCTGGTGGATCTCCTCAAGGCCAAGGGAGGGATCAAGTGATGGACGCGAAGGTCTTCATCTACGTCGCGCACAAGGACGGCAAGGCGGATGATTCCGCTCTCGAGCTCGCGGCTGCCGCAAACACTCTCTTCCCCGGCGCGGCCCCGGTGGCGATCGTCGCCGGTTCCGGCGTCGACGCCGTCTGTCAGGAAGCGGCGGCATCGTTCGCCGAGGTCTGGAAGCTCGATCAGGCCACGCTCGCGTATCCGAACGCCGAGCTCCTGCGGCCGCTGCTCGTCAAGGTGGTTCCCGCGGGATCCATGGTTCTTCTTCCGCATGACACGTTCGGACTCGACCTCGGACCGGGACTCTCGGTGAAACTCGGCGCGACGTACGTCCCCGACGTCGTCGGCGTGGACGGCTTGGAAGGCACGACCCTGAAGGTCGTGCGCCAGGAGTACGCGGGCCAGGTGAGCGCGCACGTTCACTGCGACATCGCGAACGGCGCCGTCATCACCGTCCGTTCCGGCGCGTTCCGCCCCGCGGAAAGGTCAACAGCAGCAGGACAGGTGACCGACCGTTCCACCGATGCCGAGGGACTCACCGCCCGCCGGCAGTTCGTCGAGTTGATCCAGGCCGAGGCGGGCGACGTCGACATCACCCGCGAAGACGTGCTCGTCGCCGTCGGCCGCGGCATCGGCGACAAGGAGAACATCGCCCTGGTGGAAGAGCTCAGCGAAGCGATGGGCGCCGCGTTGTGCTCCTCCCGCCCCATCGTCGACGCCAAGTGGCTCGACAAATCCCGCCAGGTCGGCACCTCTGGAAAGACGGTCAAACCGAAGGTCTACCTCGCCCTCGGCATCAGCGGCTCCTTCCAACACCTCGGCGGCATCAAAGGCAACCCCTTCCTGCTGGCCATCAACAAGAACCCCAAGGCGCCCATCTTCCAGGCGGCGACGGTCGGTGTGGTCGCGGACCTGTTGGATCTGCTGCCGGTGCTGACGGAGAAGATCAAAGAGAGCCGGTGAAGGGGGGCGGCGCCAGCCCTGGACGTCACATGTTCGAATGCAGAGGTCGACACGTTACGGCTACTACCGGCGTTTCAGCGACGCGAAGAGCGCGTGAATCTCTTCGCTTTCGTTGCTGATGGCCGCTTTTGTGGAAGAGTATGGATTCGCGGGGGCGGGCTCTTCCTCGCGTTCCAGTTCACTCGCCCGATCTTCGAGTTCTGTCAGCATATCGTTGACGCTGAAGCTGACACCGCGGTCGATCTCCTCGAGATCGCCGTGCAAGCCCCAGATTTCCTCCGCGTCGTACCACGCGTCGCCACTCCATTCGGCGAACGACGCACGGAGTCGCCTCTCAATGTTCTTCCACTCAAGACGCGTCATTGCAGACGGAAATGCCGATGCGAACGAGCCTAGGGCCTTGTAATCATCGACGTCTTCGAGCCCTTCCAGAAGAAAGTCGCGGATCATGAGGAAGAGGCGCGACGACGCTTCGGCCCACGCGGGCCGCTTCTTGAGGCGTAGCAGTACATCGACGAGCGCATCCTTGCCAAAGTCCGTCAGGTCGAACGATTCATCTCCTTCGCCGATCATCTCCTGAACAAGTGCGCGTATTGCATCCGTCTGCAACTCCTCCGCGATTTCGAGGATCGATAGGACCCGTTCTGATCGCGACGTATGAACGCGTATAAGCTTCAGAGCGCCGCCCCGAAGATATTCGCGCCTCACGCGAAGACTGTCGCTGGAGATGAGTTCTCGCAGCTTCTCGACAAGCGCGAGATCACTACTGATGAACCGGACTGGCTCAGTTATCCGAAGCCGTGCTGACTTCGATGAAATCGACCAGTCGCCGATCTTCGTTGCGGGTTAACTGTTCGACGGCATTCTTACCCAGAAAATCGTCAAAGTAGAAGATTAGTTGGTGGCCCGGATTGCGCCTCGTCCGGATTTCGTCCAGGGAGCTGGAAATCCGAACGGCTTCGTAATGCTGTTGCTCCGCGTAGTCGAGGACAATGACATCGGCCAACGTGCTCTTTCCCATGCCGGGTTGCCCAGCAATGATGCAGTACCGCTCCGCCTCCAGCAAAGCCATGGCGCGGTCGAGGCTCGGGTTCCAGACGTAACGTCGCAGGCGTTCGCGAGCACGAGAGAGGGCTGCTTCGTCTTCACCGAAGATGCCGTGGTGCAGCACGCGGTCGAGTACGAGAGCGGATGAAAGCCATAGCTTGAAGTTCCGGCGCTCGACATCGGGGTGAAGCTGGATCAGGTTGTTCAGATCACCGGCTCCGAGGATGTCACCCTCCCCCGTGCAAAAGGGCCGCAGGAGGTCCAGAAGCTTGGCCTTGCGCTGCGGATTCAGAGGTACTGACGTGGCCAGGATGTATCGATCCGGCCGGAGGCGCTGCACTTTGGACAACTCGTGCTCGCGCAGGTTTCGCAGTAGCGAGGGGAAGTCCCTATACCGCTTGCACTGAACTACCGTGCTGCGTTGGCGCTTGTCAACGTTTCGAAGATCAGTGCCTTGGTCGGCGCCCTGAGTGACGTCTCAAGGCGAATCCCGAGGTCAGCCTGGAGGAGGTCGCGGACAAGCAACTGAAAATCGTCCGGCGACAGCGTGAGAAAGTCGTGTGCCACTCCAAGCAGTTTAGCGATCCGACTTCGATGCTCAAAGCATCAGCTTGTTGGTCATGCGAGGCCCGCGGGAGGTCGGGCCTTCTCTTCGAGCCGGCACGGCCGCGTGCGCTTGCTCTACTTACGTCCCCTCGATCGCGTGCACGATTTCATCGCTGATGAAAATCCGATTCCTCTTGCGCCCGGTGATTTCCCGAAGGATGCCCGCGGCGGCGAGCCGCTCAACGTTCTGTTGCGCTGCGCGATACGTCACCTCGAGGAGTTGCGCCGCCTGCGGAATCGTCGTCGCCGGGGAGATGAAGAGGGCGTCGACGAGTTTGTGCAGCAGCCCCGTGGCTCGAGGGGCATGCAGCCGCTCGTGGTACTCCGCTCGCAACGCGGCGAGCCGGTTGGCTGTCGCGATGGCGCCGTATGATTGTTCGCGAACTCCTTCGAGAAAATACGCGAGCCACTGGTTCCACAGGCCCTGCGTACTCACCTCCCGGAGGGTGCGGTAGTAATCGGCACGGTTCTTCTCGAAATAGGCACTGAGGTACAGGAGTGGCCGTGGCAGCAGACCCTCCGCGCAGAGCAGAAGAGACACGAGTAACCGTCCGATCCTCCCGTTGCCGTCGTGGAAGGGATGGATGGCCTCGAACTGATAGTGCGTGAGGGCGAAGCGGATGAGCGGCGGGAGCTCCTTCCGTTCATGCATGAAGTGTTCGAGCTCGCCGAGGAGTCGTGGGATCTCGTTGGCGGGCGGGGGGATGAAGGTGGCGTCGTTCATCCGGCGCGAAGGTCCGATGTGGACCTGCAACCGTCGCAGCTCTCCGGCCGCTCCGGCGCCGCGAACACCGTCGAGGAGAATCTCGTGCAGTTCGCAGAGCAGCCGCGTTCCGATCGGCAGCGTCTCGATGCGCTCCAATCCGTGCTCCAGGGCCAGCACGTAGTTGCGCACCTCGCGGGCATCCGCAACCTCGGGCTCGGACGTCGGCTCCAGGTCGAATAGAAGGAGATCTGCGAGCGAAGCGCGCGTACCCTCGATGCGGCTGGAGAGCACGGCTTCCTTCTGCAGGAATGGACGGATCAGAAGATGAGGGTTGGGCAGCGTCCGGCCGACGCCGGCAAGCTGTCCGAGGGCTTGATCGGCGGCAGAGAGGCTGGCCACGAGCTCGCCTGTCCATTCGATGACCGGCGGAAGCGATGCGGGAACGAAGGCCACGAACCCGCTCCCGATGTCGGTGAGCGTTCCAGGCGAGTGAGGCGTGAAGTCGGCGCGGGTGACCATGCGCTGCTCTCGTCGTGTACCGAAGTATCATCGGTTGAGGCGTTGCGATACTTTAGCGCCCAAAAGTATACTATAAGGGGTTCAGAGGCTCCCACCTCCGGAACACGAGATTCCGCCTCACCCACCGCGGCGAATCATCGATTTATCAAGTGCCAAGAACCTAAAATAGCGACCGCGCTAATTTCAGGCTCCATCAAGCGGCGCGCCCGTCAATTCGGCGACACCAACTCTTGATCCCTCATCCCCGTCGCTCCGGTCTGCATGTTGGGCGGGATGTGTCCGATGTCGCCGATCGAGATGACCTTGAAGCGGCCGTCCGCCTCGACCCGGATTTGCGTGAGGCTCGCGTGGGCGACCGACATCTCCAGCCACGCTTCCGTGTCGACGCCGAGGGCGCGGGTGACGAGGTAGCGGGTCACGTTACCGTGGCAGACGAGGAGCTCGCGGCGCTCCTTCCCTCGGGCCGGGACGAACCGCTGCGCGAACAGCGCGTCGAGCTTCGCCGCACAGGCGGCTAGTTCCTCCGGTTTCTCATCGGCGATGATCTCCTTCCGGCGGGTCGCGGGAGTGCATTCGGCGAACTCGGGAACGATCTCGAAGGGAACGCCCGGCAGTTCCGCGGCGATGACCTTCGCGGTCTCGTGGGCGCGTGTCATCGGGCTGGCAAAGAGTGTGTCGAACGCTCCCGGCATCCCTGCCAGCCGCGCCGCCGCGAGCCTCGCCTGTGCGATGCCGAGCGGGGAAAGACCGGGACCCGGCGACGAGTCCTTCGGATCGGGCACATAGGCGCCGTGTCGCACGAGGATGATCGTTCGCGCAGCCGGGGCCGGATCTTCCTCTGCGTTCAGGGTGGGCAGTGGCAACAGTGAGAGAGCCCCCGCGAATGCGACGGCGCAGGCGGTGACTCGTTGTGCGGCGCGACTGGTGTGCATGTCGTGCAATGTATCAGGCACGCTGCGCTGCCGTTCCATGGTTCCGGCCCACAATCAGGCGGATGACCCCGTCGCGCGCTCGTAGCGTCCGAGGAACGGCGCACCGGAGAGCCCGTGCAGCAGCACGCTGAGCGCAATCACCGTGATCGTGAAGGGAATCGCCTGCTCGACTTCGGGACCGGGCCTGTGAGTGAGTGCGTAGGCCAGGTAGTAGAGACTCCCGATTCCCCGGATTCCGAACCATCCCATCAGGGACCGTTGCACGATCGTGGTGGGGGAGCCGATCAGACAGATCATCGTGGCCAGCGGGCGGATGACAAAGAGCAGAGCCAATGCCAGAGGAACGGCGGCCAGGCTCCAGTAGCTCGCCAGTGCGACACCGACGATGACCACCAGCATCACCTCGAGCAATCGCTCCATCGTATCGCCGAACGAGATCACCTCGGCGACCAGCACACCGGCGGCGACGGCGGGCTCGTCGAGCTCTTCCTCCTCCACACGCGAGGCCACCATCTCCTCGGCGGGAGGGTGCGGCATCTGGTCGTGTTCGCTTTCGTCGGGTTCGCTTTCGTCGGGTTCGCTCTCGTCGTGTTCGCTCTCGTATAGGGGGCCGCGGTGCTCCGGATGTGGACGATGGCGCACGGCCGTGATCTCCGCACCCCGCAGCCCCACTCCCGCGGCGAACACGGCGAGAAACCCCCACGCTCCGATCGCATCGGCCGCGACGTACGACAGCGCGATGACGGCGAGCGCCAGAAAGTCGCTGGGAGCGTTGGTGTCGCGGTTCCGGCTGCGGAGATGGATCGCGAAACGCCCCACGCCTCGGCCGAGAAAGAAGCCGAGCAGCAGGCCCGCCGGGATGGCCCACAGGACGCGATGCAGCGCCCATTCGCCGGCCCACGCGCCGACGCCGTCGTGCTCGGCCCACAGCAGCGCCAAGACGACGAACGGGAAGGCCATGCCGTCGTTCAGTCCCGCCTCGGCGGAGAGGCCATAGCGCATGCGATCGACATCCCTCGCCTCGCTGACCGAGATCGCGCTGGCCAGGACCGGATCGGTCGGAGCCAGAATCGCGCCGATCAGCAGGGCCAATGGAGGAGCGAGGCCGAGGATGAAATGCGCGAACAGCGCGACACCGACGATGGAGAGCAGCATCACCGGACCGGCCATGATGTAGGCGGCGCGCCACGCGGGATCGCCGATCGGAAGGCGGAGGTGGAGGCCTCCGACGAAGAGAGAGACGATCACCGCGACCTCCGCGAGTCGCTCGAACCATCCCACCGAGGCGGCGATGTCGATGTCGACGAGCCCGAAGCCGAGCGGCCCGATCACGGCTCCGATGACGAGATAAATCGCGGCAGTCGACACCGGCAGGCGCTGGATGTGCGCCGAGGAGAGCGCCATCAACAACAGCAGCATGCCCGCGAGTGTCATCCAGCCAAGGAAGCTCAATGGTTGCCCGGGCTACAAGAACCACGCCAGTCGAGCTCGGCGGTTCTGATTCGCGAACGACGGCGCAGGCGGTGACTCGCTACTGCCGGCGTGACTCGTGTGCATTCGCGCAATCGATCACCCACGCTGTGCTACCGTAACTCCGTTCCGGTCCACAACTGAAAACGAGGGGGTCTGCCCGTGCTTCGCCCAATCACGCTCATCCTGTCTCTGGCCATCACGCTGACCACCGCGCTGCACGCCCGCGCCGAATGCAAAGGCAAGGGCGAGTTTCCCCTCCCCCTGCCGAGCACCATCACACCCGAGGGACTCGCGAAGTATGAGAGCGACGTCCTGGAGTGGCTGAAGCCGCGCAGCTACGTCACCGACCTCGCATGGTGCGGCGACAAAGGCATCCGGGACACGGGCCCGTGGATCAACGACGTCTACTACGGCACGCACAAGGCCGCGCGCGTCTATTACTCCCCCGTCGTGATCGACTGGCTGAAAGGCAACCGGGAGGGCGAGATCCCCGACGGCGCGATGATCATCAAGGAAGGCATCTCCGCGCCCGCCGCGCGCTGGGAGAACGCAGAACCGTCCGTGACCGACTGGACGATCATGATCAAGGACGCCAAGGGCTCCGCGGACGGCTGGTGGTGGGCCGAGCTGTGGGTCGGGATGACCTTCGACGATCACCAGTGGCCGTTCCAGTATCCCAATGCCGGCTTCGGCATCTACTGCGTGCGTTGCCACGCATCGGCGGAGAAGGAGTCGACGTTCTCCGCGCTGAACAACATCGAGGGATTCCCCGGCGATCCTCTGACGTTCCGCGTCGACGACTCGTGGCGCGACGAGAGCGCGAGCAGGGCGCGCCACGCCGAGGCGCCGAAGGCCGCGCCGACGACGCCGGTGGTCGCGCCGAATCCGGCCTTCCTCCAGACCTTCCCTTTCCCGGGACCGATCGACGCAAACGCCGTGCAGCGCATCCCGAACGAGTCGTGGGATCACGTCGTGGCTCCTCCCAAAGGCAGCACCCAGATGTTCATGACCTCCGACCAGTGCCAGTCGTGCCACAGCGCGGCCATCAGTCCGTTCGGCCCCGCGATGTGGCTCACGAACAAAGCGGGCAAAGGCATCAACGTCTCGCCGTACACGGAATGGCGCTGGTCGCCGATGGGGCTCGCCGGACGCGATCCGATCTTCTTCGCGCAGCTCGACAGCGAGCTCTCCTACCTCGACACTATCCCTGACGAAGCGACACGCACGAGCCTCAAGCACTCCGTCATCAACACCTGCTTCCGCTGCCATGGCGTCATGGGCAAGCGCCAGCACGACATTGACCATCCCGGGTCGAACTACTCGCTCGACTACATCGATCGCACCGGCAGCGAGCCGGGCGCGAAGTACGGCGCGCTCTCCCGCGACGGCATCAGCTGCGCCTCGTGTCATCACATCCAACGCGACGTCATCCCGCCCACGTGGAAGAAGTCGCCCCTGGAGTTCTTCCTGACGAAGACGATCACCGGCCAGTTCCAGACCGGACCGGCGGACGAGATCTTCGGCCCGTTCAATGACGACGAGATCGTCACCGTGCCGATGGACAACGCTCTCGGCGCGAAGCCGAAGCACAACGAGTACGTGCAGAGCTCGCGCATGTGCGGCAGTTGCCACACGATCGATCTGCCGGTCGTCGACCACAGCAAACCGATCCAGCCGATCGACGACACGACCCCGCATTCGATCGAGCAGGCCACGTATCTCGAGTGGCTCAACAGCGCGTACCAGAACGAATTCGGCAAACCCGGCCCGAACGCCCAGACGTGCCAGGACTGCCACATGCCGCGCAAGCTCGTGAACGAGCAGCTCGGCGTGAATGTCGATCCCATCCAGACGCGCATCGCCATCGTCGAGGACGACACGTATCCGGCCGCCGAGCATCGCGCGCCGACGGAAGACATCCGCGTCCGCTTCCGCACCTCCGGCTTCGCCCGTCACGAGCTTCTGGGCATGAACGCCTTCCTCCTCGAGATGTTCAAGCAGTTCAACGACATCCTCGGCGTCCGCAAGAACGACTACATGACCGGCACGTCCGACAACCTCGAGAACACGCAGTCGAATCTCTTCGAGCAGGCGCGCAAACGGACCGCCAACGTGGCCGCGGACATGAGCGTGACCGGCCGCACGCTCACGGCGAACGTGACCGTCACGAACCTCGCCGGCCATCGCCTCCCGAGCGGCGTCGGCTTCCGCCGCGCATTCGTCGAGTTTCTCGTGCTCGAGACCCGCGACGGTCGCGAGCGCGTCGTCTGGAGCTCCGGCCGCACGAACAGCGTCGGCGTGATCGTCGACGGTGAGGGCCGCCCACTCGACACGGAGTTCCTCGCGAACGGCAGGTACCAGAAGCATCACCAGGTCATCACGTCCGACGATCAGGTGCAGATCTACGAGGAGCTGACGAAGGACGCGGACGGCAACTTCACGACGAGCTTCATCCGCCGCGACGAGGACGTCAAAGACAACCGGTTGCTGCCCCTCGGCTGGACGAAGGAAGGCCCCGATCCCTCGCTCAATGGCCGCTTCCTCAAAGCAACATACCCGCACGGCAACGCGGCGAACGATCCCGACTACAAGAGCGGCAAGGGCTTCGATCGCGTGCAATACCGCATCGAGCTTCCGCCGGACGTCGACGCGAAGAACGTGAGCGTCCGCGCGTCGCTCTACTACCAGAACATCCCGCCGTACTACCTCCAGCAGCGCTTCACGATCGGCAAAGGAGAGGCGACGAAGCGGTTGTACTACATCGCGTCGAACCTGAATCTGCACGACTCCCCGATGGAGAACTGGAAGATCCTGATCGGGAGCGCGAACGCCGCAGGCCAGTGAGCGTGGAGCGGGCTTCCCCCCATGCGCGGGCGGGACGCCCGCGCGTCAGCCGGCGGGGACGCCGGCGGTCCGCGGGAAGGGGACTCATACGGCAACGCAGAGCGACACATGCGGACCGGCGCCGTCCCGGCGGCCGATAGGCCGGCGTCCCGGCTGGCCGCCTCCGAACACGCGCATCCCAGGTTCGAACAGTCGATTGCACTCGCGATGACGTAAGTTGTTGACACCGCGCGCGAGTCTGCGCGGCATTCGCGTTGCTCGACGAGGCCGACCATGCTCCACGAATTCCGCTCCGCGCTCGCGTTCATCCGCCGGCGGCCGCTGGTCGCCGCCGGGGTCATTCTCACCGTCGGTCTCGGCGTGGGCGCGAATCTCGCCATCTTCCGCGCGTTCAACGCGGCGTTCCTCCGTCCCCTCCCCTTCCGCGCGGAGGAGCAACTGGTCCGCGTCTATCTCTCCACGCCCGAGCGGCGCATGGGGCTCAGTCCGCGCGCCGACGTCTTCGTCGCCCTCCGCGAGCACAGCCGCAGCTTCAGCGGCGTCGTCGCGCAGCGTTACAACGACTTCACGCTCGCGAGCGGCGGTGAGCCGCAGCGGATCGCCGGAATCGAGGTCTCGGAGCGCTGGGCGGACATCCTCGGCATCACCACACAACTCGGACGGACTTTCACGCGGGAAGAGGAATCGCAGGGCCGTTCCGCCGGCGTTGTCCTCATCAGCGATTCCCTCTGG
Source organism: uncultured Thermoanaerobaculia bacterium (assembly GCA_964558905.1). Classification (GTDB taxonomy): domain Bacteria; phylum Acidobacteriota; class Thermoanaerobaculia; order Gp7-AA8; family Gp7-AA8; genus QHVT01. Next base: position 14,723 of record CAZLGP010000084.1, read on the forward strand.
CGCGGCCGATTCGGCGCGACCTCCGATATCCTGGGCCGCACGATCTCGCTGAATGGCGATCCCTTCGTGATCGTCGGCGTCCTTCCTCGCGGCCTCCGCTTTCCGTACGAATCCGAGGTGTGGGTGCCCGCTCGTTTCGATCTGCAGCACGAGGCGACCTGGGCTCTTCACATCGTCGGACGGCTGCGCATCGATCTCGCCGCGGCGGAGGCGGAGCTGCGCGGACTCAGCGCACGCCTGCCGGAGGTGAAGGCGCAGCGCGGGATGACGCTCACGCCCGTTCCGCTGCGCGAGACGCTCGTCGACGACGGCGGTCCGGTCGTCGTCGCCGTCACGTTCGCGGCGGTGTTTCTCCTCCTGCTGATCGTCGTGAACGTCGCCAATCTGCTCGCGGCGCATTCGCTCTCGCGGCGGCGCGAGTTCGCCATCCGAGTCGCGCTGGGCGCGGGATTCCTGCAGCTGCTTCGGCAGACGATGGCCGAGGGACTCGTGCTCGCGACCGCTGCCGGCGCGCTCGGCATCGGTATGGCCGCGGCCTCGACGCGTCTGCTCTCGTTCCTCGTGCCCGGCAACTTCGGGTTCGTCTTCGCCGACGCCCCGCTCGACGCGCGGGCCATCGCCTTCGCGATCGCGCTCGTTCTCGTCACCGGATGCCTGTTCGGCGCGATCCCCGCCTTGCGCGTCGTGCGACGCGCCCCGCGGGAGTCGCTGCTCGGCGGACGGGGCACGACGGACTCCCTGCGCACCACACGCCGGGCGACGATCGCGAGCGCCGCGCAGCTCGCTCTTGCGCTGGTCCTCCTCGTCGCCGCCCACGCGATCATCCAGGACGTTCAGCGTCGCCTCGACCGCGACCTCGGCTATGACCCCCGCGGCCTCCTCACGGCGAACATCGTTCTTCCGCGGGAGCAATACCCCGGCGCGGCAGAGCGCAACACGTTCTTCGATCGGCTCGCGGACGGCCTGTCGACGATCCCCGGCGTATCCGCCGCGGGCACCGTGAATCTCTTCCCGGCGGATGGACAGGGCACGCTGCTCGCGCGCATCGAGGGCGAAGGGGTGGAGTACGACGCCGACGCTCCGCTGCTCACGCACAACCGTCTCGTCCACGGCGACGCGGCGCAGGCGATCGGTCTGCGCCTCGTGGCGGGACGACTCCTCACCGCGGACGAGTTGCGCCGCGGCGATGCCGTCGCGATGATCTCGCGCTCGCTCGCCCGCGCGCTGTGGCTCGAGGAGGATCCCCTCGGCCGCCGGGTGCGCGATCGCCGGAGCGATGACGCGCCGTGGCTGCGCGTCGTCGGCGTGGTCTCGGACGTGGAAGAGTTCTACGCCGACACGCGGCGGGCGATCTGGCAGCCGCTGCGGCTGCACACCGCGTCCGCCTCGTCCGCCCAGGCCGTGATCGTCGTGCGGTCCGACGTCCCCGTGGAATCGCTCGTGGCGTCGCTGCGCGCGACCCTCGATCTCATCGATCCTTCGCTGGCCATCTTCGACATCGCGACGGCCGGAGATCTCTATCGCGAGTCGCTCTCCGGACGGGAGTCCGCGCGCACGCTCACGGGCGCATTCGCGGCCCTCGGTCTGCTCATTGCCGCAATCGGAGTGTACGCGTCGATGGCCTTCGCGATGACGCAGCGCACGCGCGAGGTGGCCGTGCGCATGGCCCTCGGCGCCGAGCCGCGTACGCTCCTCCGTCAGTTCCTAGGCTCTTCCGCGGTCGTCATCGTGGCCGGCGTTTGCGGCGGCATCCTCGCGACGATTGCCCTCGACCGGATCGTACCGGCGGTCGCACGCGAGTTCCCGATCCAGGTCTCGTCGGTCGCATTGGCCGCCAGCATCCTCGCGGCCGTGGCCCTGCTCGCGTCATGGATGCCGCTGCGCCGCATCCTGCGGCTCGACGCGAGCGTGGTGCTGCAGGGGGAGTGAACGCGCTACAGCGCTTTGACGAGCTTCTTCGGCGCGATCGCGCGGTAGCTCTCGTCGATCCACTTCTTCAGCAGATCCATCGGAACGTCGCCGACCTTCGTGAAGCGCGCGGTCACCCAGCCGCTCTTGCCAAGGCCGTAGCCGGTGGGCTCGGCGAATGGGAGGTCAGCGGCCATGTCGCGCGACTGCGGGAGCTTCACGGAGAGGGAGAGCTCCTTCGCATTCTTCTCGCCGCCGAGGAAGACGAAGGCCTTGCCTTTCACCTTCATCGCCCGGTGGCCCCACGGATGGTCTTCCGTCACTTCGGGGTACCTCATCGAGTAGTCGCGCAGCTCGAGCTCGAGGGACTCCAGGGTCTTCTTCTTCGCCATTTCGGAATCATCGCACGCCATGCGGAGAGCTGTGAGAGTGCGATGGCGGAGGGACGCGCGGTGCGTCGTGGCTGACGCTTCCACCGAACGGGTTCCTGTCTCCGTCCCCCCTCTGTGTCTCTATGTCTCTGTGGTGAATCCCCACGTACCTGCCGCGAAGAGCATGCGTATTTACCGCAGAGACACAGGGACACAGAGGGGGACGGAGACGGGGCTCGCGCAGGCGCGCCCGTCACGGCTGCGTTGCCGCCGCCGCGGCCGCCGCGGCCTCCTGCTCCGCGAGCATCTTCGGCGACGTCATCGGCGCGCTCACGACGTCGCTGAACTCGAACAGTGCGGTGGAGAGGTAGCGCTCGCCCGTATCCGGCAACACCGCCACGACGCGCTTCCCGCTTCCGAGCTCCGCGGCAATCTGCATCGCCGACCAAGCTACCGCGCCCGCCGAGATCCCGACGAAGATCCCTTCCTCTTTCGCCAGCCTGCGCGCGACGGTGAGCGCATCGTCGAGGGTCACGTCGACGACGCGATCGACCACCTTGGCGTCGTAGATCGCCGGCACGAAGCCCGGGCCGATGCCCTGGATCTTGTGCAGGTTGTGCTTCCCGCCCTTCAGCACCTGCGACTCGATCGGCTCGACCGCGACGATCAGCGTCTCCGGCAGCTCCTTCTTGAACACTTCTCCGACGCCCGTGATCGTGCCGCCGGTGCCGACACCGGCGACGACGGCGTCGACCCGACGATCGGTGTCCTGAAGGATCTCTTGCGCCGTCGTCTCGCGATGGATCTTCGGATTCGCCGGATTGTCGAACTGCCTGGAGAGCCACGCGCCCGGCGTCTGCGCCGCGTACTCGAGGGCGACGCGCTGCGACTCGGTGATCCCTTTCGGGCCCGGGGTGAGGATCAACGTCGCGCCGAGAGCCTCGAGGATCTTTCGGCGCTCGAGGGAGAGCGTGTCCGGCATGATCAGCACGCACCGGTACCCCTTCGCCGCCGCGACGAAGGCGAGACCGATTCCCGTGTTGCCGCTCGTCGCCTCCACGATGACGCTGTCCGGGTGAAGCTCGCCGCTTCTCTCCGCCTCGTGGATCATCGAAAAGCCGATACGGTCCTTCACCGACGACATGGGATTGAACGACTCGAGCTTGACGACGACTTCCGCGCTCCCCTCGGGCACGAGGCGATTCAGACGGACCAGCGGCGTGTTCCCCACCAGCTCCGTGATGTCGGCGTAGATCCTTCCGTGCATGGGTATCTCCTTTGTCGGTGATTCAGCGTAACACTTGGAGCTCTCCGCCATGGAGAGCGGAGGCAGCCGACCAACCGTCTCGAGACGAGCGGACCGCCGCGGCGTCGGCGTTGGACGCTGCCCAAGCCCGGTGCCCCGCGTGCACACGCGACCGCGAAGCCGTCGCCGGGAGTTCTTCGCCGCAGCGCGGGCGAGACGCCCGCGCGTCAGCCGGCGGGGACGCCGGCGGTCCGCTGGAACGAGCCGACTCATTTTCGGTAACGCAGACCGACACATCCGGACCGCCGCCGTCCCGGCGGCTGACAGGCCGGCGTCCGCCGGCCTGGGCGCGCGCGAAGCGCGCCCGGGGCCCGCTACGCGGGCCGGCTTCAGGGTCTGTTGCCCAAACGCCCGCGTAGCGGGCATGAGGAAATAGCCCCCGGCTTTCAGCCGGGGGTGGGGCGCGGTGTCCTTGGTCAGCCCGCGTAGCGGGCGAAAGAGTCGTCCTGTCGCCCGCTAC
>CAZLGP010000085.1:0-7051 GCA_964558905.1 uncultured Thermoanaerobaculia bacterium
GGGGGGGGGGGTGGGCTGTGGGGGGGGCACCCCCCCCCGCGGGTCCCCCCCCCCACCCCCAACCCCCCACCCCCCAACTCTGTGTGTCTGTGTCTCTGTGGTCATGGTGTTCAACTAGACGCGTTCGAAGACCGTGGCGATGCCCTGGCCGAGACCGATACACATCGTGGCAACGCCGGTCTGGTGGCCTCCCGCCTTCATCTGATGAAGCAGCGTCGTCGCGATCCGCGCACCGGAGCAGCCCAGAGGATGACCGAGAGCGATCGCGCCGCCGTTGAGGTTGACCTTCTTCTCCACGTGATCGCGCAATTGCAGATCCTTGAGCACGGGGAGCGACTGCGCCGCGAAGGCCTCGTTGAGCTCCCAGAGCTTGATGTCCTGGATCTTCATCTGTGCGCGGGCGAGGGCCTTCTTCACCGCGGGGACGGGGCCGTAGCCCATGATCGAGGGATCCACACCGGCGGTGGCCATCGCCCTGATGCGCGCCATCGGCTCGAGACCGAGCGCTTTGGCGCGATCGAGCGACATCACGAGCAGTGCCGACGCGCCATCGGAGATCGCGGACGAGTTGCCCGCGGTGACCGTGCCGTTCTTCGGGTCGAACGCAGGTTTGAGGCCCGCGAGGCTCTCGAGGTTCGTGTCTTCGCGAATGACCTCGTCGTAGTCATAGACGGCGGCAAAGCCGTTCTCGTCGTGCCCTTCCATCGGCACGATCTCGTCCTTGAAGCGTCCCTGCGTCCGCGCTTCATGGGCCTTCTGATGCGAGCGGAGGGCGAATTGATCCTGGGCCTTCCTGGTGATGCCGTGCATCTTTGCGAGGATCTCGGCGGTGATGCCCATCATGCCGGCTGCCTTCGCGGCATGCTTGCTGACGGCGGGGTTCGGATCGAGACCGTGGGTCATCGGCAGATGGCCCATGTGCTCCACGCCGCCGACGATGAAGATCTCGCCGTTGTCGGTCATGATCGACATGGCCGCGGTGTGCAGGGCGCTCATCGAGGAGCCGCACAGCCGGTTGATCGTCTGCGCGCTGACGGTGTGGGGGAGATCGGTCATCAGCGCCGCGAAGCGGGCCACGTTGAATCCCTGCTCGAGGGTCTGCTGCACGCAGCCCCAGATCACGTCCTCGACTTCGGCGGGATTGACCTTGGGGTTGCGCTTCAGGAGGGCGGTGATCATCGCGGCGGACATGTTCTCGGCGCGAACGTTCCGGAACATGCCTCCCTTGGAACGGCCCATGGGAGTGCGAACGGCATCGACGACGACGACGTCTTTCATCGGGCACCTCCGACTTCGGCGAGTTCGGGTTTCTCGGCGGTGGGCTCCTTGGCCTCTCCGGTGTCGTGGAAGGTGCGGCCTGCCTCGGCAAGCAGCAGCATCCGGGTGGTGGGCTCGTAGAGCTTCCCGAGGCCGGCACGGCCGGTAGCGCTGGTTGGCCAAGCCTCGGGCACGCCAGTCGCGCTAGGCTCATTTTCTGCCGCGCAGACTCCTTGCGCGAACTTCGCGGCCTTGTCGCAGAGGGACTTCAGGCCGACCGCATCGGCGTAGCGGAACGGACCACCGCGGAACGGCGGGAAGCCGAGGCCATAGACCATCGCGATGTCCACCTCGACGGGTGTGTTGACGATTCCGTCCTCGAGACAGCGGGAGCACTCGATGATCAGAGGAAGCATCATCCGGTCGATGATGTCCTGGTCGGTGATGGAGGCACTGTTGTCGGCGCGAACGAGCGGCTTCAGAAGCTCCTGAGCGTCCGGAGCAACGGTCTTCTTCGGCACGCCCTTCTTGTCGGCAACGTATGCGTAGAAGCCCTTTCCGTTCTTCTGTCCGAACCGTTGGGCCTCGAACATCACGTCGATGGCGGTCTTCTCCGTCGCGGCCATCCGGTCCGGGTACCCTGCGGCCATCACGGCATTGGCGTGGTGGGCGGTGTCGATGCCGACGACGTCGAGGAGATAGCCGGGGCCCATCGGCCATCCGAACTTCTCCATGACTTTGTCGATCCGCAGGAAGTCGACGCCTTCGTTCACCAGGCCGATGAAGCCCGCGAAATATGGGAAGAGGACGCGGTTGACGAGAAAGCCGGGGCAGTCGTTCACGACGATCGGGGTCTTGCCCATCGCGAGGGCGTAGCCGACGGCGGTTGCGACCGCGCGCTCGCCGGACTTTGCGCCGCGGATGACTTCGACCAGCGGCATCTTGTGCACCGGGTTGAAGAAGTGCATTCCGCAGAAGTTCTCGGGTCGTTTGAGGTCTTCCCCGAGGCGGGTGATGGAGATGGTCGAGGTGTTGCTGGCGAGGATCGCATCCTCTTTCACCTGTCCCTCGACCTCGGCGAGGACGGACTTTTTGATTTTCTCGTTCTCGACGACTGCTTCGACGACGACGTCGACGTCTTTGAAGTCGCCGAACGAAAGGGTCGGACGGATGCGGGTGAAGACATCCGCCATCTCGGCGGGCGTCATCTTGCCGCGCTCGACCCGCGTCAACAGAAGCTTTTCCGCTGTGGCGAGTCCGAGGGCGATGGCCTTCTCGTGGATGTCCTTCATGAGGATTGGGACACCCCTGGAGGCCGACTGGTAGGCGATGCCCCCGCCCATGATCCCGGCGCCGAGGACCGCCGCCGATTCCACCTTTCGCGCGGTCTTCGCCAGCTTCTTGGCCACTTTTCCGACGAACTGATCGCCGAGGAAGATGGTGACGAGATGGAAGGCGGTGGGAGTTTTCGCCACTTTGGCGAAGGCCTGGGCCTCGATCTTCAGCGCATCCGTCCGTCCTCTGCCGGCACCCTGCTGCATGGCCGTGATGGCCGCGACAGGGGAGGGATAGTTCGGACCGGCTTTTCCGCCCACGAAGCCCTTCGAGATTTCGAAGACCATCATGGTCTCGGTCGGGTTGAGCCGGAGTGGGGAGACTTTCTCGAGGCGACGCGCCTTCCAGTCGCGCTTCCCCTCGATCGCCTGCCCGAGCAGGTTCAACGCGGCTTCGCGCAGCTTCTCGGGAGCGACCACCGCGTCGACCACGCCGGTCTCGAGCGCGACGTCCGCTGCGTACTGTTCACCGCCGGCGATCCACTCGATGGCGTTGTCGGCACCCGTCAGGCGCGACATCCGAACGGTTCCGCCCCACCCGGGAAAGATGCCCAACTTCGTCTCAGGAAACCCGATCTTCGCAGCGGACGACATGACGCGGTAGCTCGTCGTCAGCGCGAATTCGAGTCCACCGCCGAGGGCAAATCCGTTGATCGCCGTCACCGTCGGGAAGTCGAAATCCTCCACGGTGGAGAAGAGCTCGTGCACCTGCAGAATCGATCCGACGAGTTGATCTTCGGGATTCCTGAAGGACTCGGTGAACTCCGTGACGTCGGCGCCGACGATGAAGCAGTCCTTGCCGCTGGTGACGAGAAGCCCTTTGACCTCGGGCTCGGCCTTGATGAGGGCCAGCACCTCGCCCAGTTCCGCGAGGGTCGCTTTGTTGAATTTGTTGACCGAATCAGCCTGAAGGTCGAACCGCAACTCGACGATGCCCGCCGGCAGCATCGAGCACTGGATAGACTGGCCTTCGAACATCACGAAACCTCCGGAACGCGTATCGAGTAGGCAAAATGAATCGCCATTCAGTCGATGTTCTTCGGGTTCCGCACGTCGCGAGTGTGGGCATTGACACGCCATCGTGTGAGGCGTATCGCAAGGGTGTGTGTCGACGACCGTCAGAACGGACAGTCGTCGCAGCCCGAGCCGCAGCACGTGGGCTCGGAGGCGGGCCGACATCGCGGCGCCGGGGCGGGCCGTTCGTCAGGCGCCGGCTCTTCGTTCGGCGTCGTGAGGTCGTGTGATTCCATGGCGCTCCAGTTCTTCCCGCAACAAGCGTACTTCCTCGGCCAGCCTCTGGAGGTCGTCATTCTGCGAGTCCGACGAGGGCTGGAGGAGTTTGGTGGCGATGAACGCGGTGAAGGTGCTGAAAAGGGTTGCCCCGCCGACCATCATCAGCACGGCGATGATCCGTCCTTCGTTCGTGACGGGATAGCGGTCGCCGTAGCCGACTGTGGTGATCGTGGCGAGCGACCACCAGAGCACGTCGCTCGGCGTCCGGATGTTCGACTCCGACGCGCGCTCGACGTTGAGCATGGCCAGGGAGCCGAAGATCATGAGCGCGATCACGATCGAGGAGATCACCGCCAAGGCGCTGTCCGCGCGCTTCTGAAGGAAGAACGTGACGAAGACCCGCACGGAGCGAAAGGCACGCAGTACGCGAACGATGCGCACCATGCGTCCCCAGCGGAATGCCTCCACTGCCGGAATGCTGGCCAGGAGGTCGATCCATCCCCAGCGCATGAACCGCCACTTCGACTCCGCGCGCGCGAACCGAATGCCGAAGTCGACAAGGAAAACGACGCAGATGGCGGTGTCCATCATCTGCAGCAGCGCCGCCGTGGCCGGCGCGAGCGGAACGACCGCCTCGATGATCAGGGCGATGATCACGAAGAAGGAAAGGAAGACCAGGACGAGCTGAAAGGCGCTCGCGCGATCGTCGGCAGGGACGGGGGCGGTCGTCGTGGTCACGGTGGAGGGACAAGGATACCAGTGGACAGCGGAGCGCCGGCTTCCAGCCGGCCGTGGAGTTTGGACATTTCGGGGTCCCGAAGGGACATCAGAGGGTAGAGAGTGGCAAGCGCGAAAGCGCGCAGCCACCGGAAAAGGAACGCACGCAGCTCAAACCGCCCCGGCAGGGGCGGAAGAGACGTCTGCCACCCCTACCGGGGCGCAATCGACAACAACGGGCGGTCCGGTGGCGGCTCTTCGCGCTCGCCACCGGCTACCCTCTGCCGCGCCTCCGGCGCAATCAAGCCCGCGTAGCGGGCCGCCGGGCTTCCAGCCGGCCGCTACGCCGGCTTCCAGCCGACAGGCTCTCGCGCAGACCGGAGCCGCCTGGAAGGCGGCGCGCCACTCCCCACTCACCATCGCGCCGGCAGCTTCGCTCCGTGAGACAGGGAAAGCCAAAAAATCGCCGGTTGGGCATCGAGGGAGCGATTCTGCCAAGACTCTGGCCTATCATCGCCGGGGGAGTGCTGGGTGCTGAGTGCTGAGTCCCACCCGCCCGCAGGTCGGGAGGGCGTGACTCAGCACCCAGCACTCAGCACCCAGCACTCAACCAAGCCTATGCCTCTGCCACCCGAGATCGACGCCACCTACGAAGTCCTCGCCAAGATGGGCGAGGGGGGCATGGGCTCGGTCCACAAAGTGCGGCACAAGTTCTTCGACGAGATCCGCGTGATCAAAGTCCTGCACGAGCGGCTCGAGGCCGCGGAGTCGATCAAGGAGCGCTTCCTCGGCGAGGCCAAGCGTGGCAAGCAGCTCGAGCATCGAAACCTCGCGAAGGTCCTCGATTTCAGCATCGCCGCGGACGGCACGGCGTACATGGTCATGGAGTACATCGAGGGGATCACGCTGCGCGAGGTGCTGGCGCGCAACGGCGGACCGCTCGATTCCGGCTACGTCATTCCGCTCGCGGAACAGGTGCTCGATGCGCTCGCGTATCTGCACAGCCGCAAGCTCGTGCACCGCGACATCTCGCCGGACAACATCATGCTGACGGGCGACGGCAGCACGTTGGATGGTGCAGCGCCGCGGGTGAAGCTGATCGACCTCGGGATCGCCAAGTCGCTCGAGGCGACGCGGCAGCTCACGATGGCCGGCAAGTTCCTCGGCAAGGTGAAGTACGCCGCGCCGGAGCAGTTCTCGGGCGAGGTCGACGGCCGCAGCGATCTCTACTCCCTCGGCGTCGTCCTTTACGAGCTGCTCACCGGGGTCATGCCAATCACCGGCAAGGACAACATGTCGCTCATCGCCGGAGTGGTCACGAGACCGCCGCGCGATTTTGCGGAGACGGATCCGGGCGGACGCGTGCCGCCGCACATCCGCGCCGCGGTGATGAGGGCGCTGGCCAAGGATCCGAACGATCGCTTCCCGACGGCCGCGGACTTCGCGGAGGCGCTCCATGAGCCCGCGGTGACCGAGCCGGCGATGGCGATCCCCGCGGCGCGGACGGAGATCGATCGTCCAAAGCCGCGGCGTCGCTGGCTCGCCGTCGCCCCGATCGCGGCTCTGCTGCTGGCGGCGGCGATCGTTGCCTTGTGGCGCACGGGAACGGTGGAACGGCCCGTCGTCCAAGCGCCCGTGCCCGAGACCGCGGGAACGACGGTCGCGGTGGAAACGCCTGCCGGGACTGGCCAGCTCCTCATCAACGCATTGCCGTGGGGCGAGGTGACCTCAGTGAAGAATGGCGCCGGGGAGGAGCAGCTGGAAGGCGGCGGCACGGAGACTCCGCTCCTGCTGTCGCTCCCCGCGGGCGACTACAAGGTGCAACTCGTGAATCCGAACTCGAAGCGCTCGGTCGTGCTGGACGCGACGGTGACGGCGAACGCCGTCGCGCGGTGCGAGGCGGAGCTGGACCGCGTCGATGCCGACGCATACGTCGAAGGACTCCTACTATGACCCGCCGCATCGTTCTCATCCTGCTGGTCGCGATTGCCGTGCACGCGCAGGCGCCGGCGACGTTCAAGGACGGCGTCCTCGCGTTCGAGAAAGGGGAGTGGGCGAAGGCGGAGAAGCTGATGCGCGAGACGATCGCGGTGAATCCGCGGGAGTCGGAGGGGACGGTGAGCATTGCCGGCGCGTGGTTCGAGACGTACGTGCCGCACTACTTTCTCGCCCGCTCGCTGGCGAAGCAGGGGAAGTGCGAGGAGGCACTGAAGGCCTTCGCGGAAACCGAGCGGCAAGGCGTGACGCCGGCGATCTCCGATTTCGCGCGTCACCTGCGGACACGCGGCGGATGCAAGCTCGCCGCGAAGGCGGAGAAGCCGCCGCGGACGATTGGAGAGGTCGAGGTGCCGTTCGGAGAGGCTGCGCCCAGTGCAGCGCCGCCCAGTGCAGCGCCGTCCAGCGGAGCGCCGTCCAGCGGAGCGCCGGCTTCCAGCCGGCCGCTACGCCGCCTTCCAGGCGGCCCGGGCCGGCAGGATGCCGGCGTAGCGGCCGGCAGGGATGCCGGCGCT
>CAZLGP010000086.1:0-4312 GCA_964558905.1 uncultured Thermoanaerobaculia bacterium
CGCTCGCGTACGGTGCGACGGTCCTTCAGGTACGAGGCGACTTCGACGCGGCCATGCGCCTGGTCCGCGAGGCCTGCGACAAGCTCGGGATCTATCTCGTCAACTCGATCAATCCCTTCCGCATTGAAGGACAGAAGACGATCCTCTGGGAGCTTTTTCAGGACCTCCACTGGCACGCGCCCGACTGGATCGTCGTCCCGGCCGGCAACCTCGGCAACACCAGCGCGTTCGGCAAGGCCATCCGAGAAGCGTTCGCGCACGGCTGGATCACGAAGATGCCGCGCCTGGCGTCGATCCAGGCACACGGCGCGAACCCGTTCTTCCGCGGCTGGCAGGAGGCCTTCGCGACGCGCCATCGCATGAGCGCGGAGACCATCGCCAGCGCCATCCGCATCGGCGACCCGGTGAGCTGGGACCGAGCCGTCGCCGCCATCCGCGATACCCACGGAATCGTCGAGGAGGTGAGCGACGACGAGATCCTCTCCGCGAAGCGCGCCATCGACGGCATGGGCATCGGCTGCGAGCCCGCGTCCGCCGCCACGCTCGCCGGCGTGCGCAAGCTCCGCGCGGCGGGTCTGATGAGGGACGACGAGAAGATCGTCTGCATCCTCACCGGGAACATCCTCAAGGATCCGGAGGCGAACTTCCGCGCGGAGAAGATTCGCGAGATCGAGCCGACGGTCGGGGCCGTGGAGGAGATCCTGAGTACTGAGTACTGAGTACTGAGTGCTGAGTGCTGAGTTCTCATCACAACGAGAACGGGCGGCTCAGGGCCGCCCGTTTCGCAGTCACGTCGCGGGAAGAAGCGTTCGGGGTCTGCCGGTAGGATCGAGCCTCGGACGACAGATGTGCCCGAGGCTTGGCCAACCAGCGCTGCCGGCCGTGCCGGCTACGCCTTCAGGTGCTTGTTGACCAGCGCGGTCATCTCGAACATCGAGACCTGATCCTTGCCGCCGAAGACGATGCGGAGCTTGTCGTCGGCGTTGATCATGCGCTTGTTCTGCTGGTCCTGGAGACCGTTCTTCTTCACATAATCCCACACGCGCTTGGTGACTTCGCTGCGCGGGATTGGCTCGCTGCCGACAATCGCGGCCAGGTCCGAGCTCGGCTGCACCGCCGCGGAAAGACCTTTACCGCCGCCTTTGGATGGAGATTTCGTTGCCATCAGTTCAACCTCGCCTTCGCTTTCGTTGCGCCGATTCTGTGCCGATTCCCTCGTGTACGTCAAACAGCCGGCACGGCCGCGGCGCTGGTCAGGCAGGCCCTTCGGACCTGTCTGTCACTGGACTGATGCAGATTTGCAGCCCACCGGATGAGATGATCTGGAATCGCTTCTGCACCGGCGAGCGCTTGCAGTTCCGAAACCAGGAGGACAAGCAGTCCATGAAGTCGCTCAGATTCCTTTCTCTTCTCGCCATCGCCCTCGTTCTCACCCCCGCCCTGCTCGCAGCCGACTTCGGCATCCGCGGCGGACGCTACGACGACATGGGAGAAGAGTTCGTCGGCGCCGAGATGGTCTTCGACATCGGCGCGATCAACATCAACCCGAACCTCGAGTACTCGCTGGCCGACAACATCACGGCCGGCTCGGCGAACCTCGACGTGACCTTCGACCTCGGCAACTTCGCGCGCGTGACGCCCTATCTCGGTGCCGGCGTCGGCCTCTGGTACGCCGACAGCGATTTCGGCGGCAACACGACCGACTTCCTCGGCAACCTCATCGGCGGCGTGCAGTTCGACCTCGACTTCCTCAAGCCGTACGCGCAGGTGAAGTACTTTCGCCTTCTCGAGGACGAGAACGACGGCGGCGACGACCTCGCCTTCACGATCGGGCTACGGTTTTAGTCTCTACCCAGCCCCGAGCGGAGTCGAGGGGCCGAGTTCGCACCTACGCCGCGCGTTCCGAGGGGCAAACGCACGTGCACCGCACTTCGTGCACGCGCTAGTGTCGTGTCACTAAGCGGGGGCTAAGCGGTTGTCCGCCCGCACCCTCACGATCGCACGGAACACCAGATACAGCGCCAGCCCGATCAGCGCCGCCGAGGTGATGCCGTTCACCACCGCGACCGGATCGAAGGTCGGACCGGAGAAGTTCTGCAGAGTCAGCAGCACGAGTGCATACAGCGTCGTGGCCAGCACGAACAGCATCGGCAACAGCGTGAATGCGATCTTCTGCCGGCGCTGGTGCAGCCACACCGTGATCGCCAGCAGCGTCAGCGCGGCCAGCAACTGGTTCGACGCTCCGAAGAGCGTCCAGAACCTCACCCAGCTGCCCGCGGGCGCGAACGCGACAAAGTACGCAGGCAGCGCGATCGTCAGCAGCGTGCCGAACAACGCGCCCATGCGCGTCGGCCAGCGGAAGAGCTCCTGCACGATGTAGCGCCCGAGGCGCGTGGAAACGTCGACCGTATCGAACACGAACGTCGAGAATGCCATCGCCCCGAACGTGATCGCGAAGTTGCGATACTTCTCTCCGATGATCAGCGTGAGAAATCCGCCGATGCCGTTGCCGTAGATCGTCCCCGGCTTCAGTCCGGTCAGCTCCTGCTGCGCGACGATCATCACCGTGACCATCGCGATCAGAGCCACGAACGCCTCGGCCAGCATCCCGCCGTAGCCCACCGGGCGGATGTGCGTCTCGCGCGCGATCTGCTTCGACGTCGTCCCCGAGCACACCAGCCCGTGGAATCCCGAGCACGCGCCGCAGGCGATCGTCACGAAGAGGAACGGGAAGAGCATGCCCGTGGCCTTCCCGCTGTCCCACGTCTTGAACGCCGCCTGCTCGATCTCGTACCCGCCGAAGAAGATGCCGATGATGCCGAGAGCGAGAGCGAAGTAGAGAACGAAGCCGCCGAGGTAGCCACGCGGCTGCAGCAGCGACCACACCGGAACCATCGAGGCGACGCCGCAATACACGAGGATGAGGATCGCCCACGACTTCGCGTCGAGGATGAAGTACATCGACACCTTGGTCCCCAGCCAGACCACGAACAGCGTCGCCGGAACGAAGATCGCGGTCAGGAGCCAGAGGGGAGGATTCAGATACCGCTGGATGAATCCCATCAGCACGGCGAGCGACAGATAGAAGATGCTCGCCGCCGCAACCGCACCGCCCGCATGGAACGTCGCCCCCGCCGTCGCCAGCTCTTCGGTTCCGGTGACGAAGCTTCCGGCCGTGATGTCCGCGAACGCGACGATCACGTAGGCGAGCGCAAGCCAGATGAACACCATCATGGCGATGCCCGCGCGCGAGCCGAGGTGCTCGCGGGTGATGTCGGCGATCGAGCGCGCGCCGTGACGTACGCTCGCCGCGAGGGCCATGAAGTCATGCACCGCTCCGATCAGCACGACGCCGAGGCCGATCCAGAGGAGACACGGAAGCCAGCCGAACTCCTGGCAGGCGATGATCGGCCCCGCGATCGGTCCCGCCGCGGCGATGGCCGCGAAGTGTTGCCCGAAGAGATAGAACGGCTTCGTAGGAATGTAGTCGACGCCGTCCTGGAGCTGCTGCGCCGGCGTCGTCGCGCTCGCGTCGAGCCCCACGAGGCGCGCGATCCACGAGCCGTACCACCGGTACGCGAAGGCAATCAAGGCCAGGAAAACGACCGCGATGAGCGTGAGCTGCATGACCGCGCATTCTAAAGGGCGCGGGGCGCAGCGGGCAGGGCGCAGGAGATGGAGGCAGTGCTCCTGCGCCCTGCGCCCTCGGTCATGTCACGCCACGAGATCCTGGTACTCCGGGTGCCGTTCGATGAACGACGCGACGTACGAGCACTGAGGGACGACTTTCAGGTTCTTCGCGCGCGCGTGGTCGAGCGCGTGCTTCACGATCGCCGAAGCCACGCCGCGGCCCTCGAGCTCAGGCGGCACGGTCGTGTGCGTGAAAACGATGCGGTCCGGCTCTTCGAGATCGTACGCCGCGTACCCGGTGTAGCCATCGACGGTCGTCTCGAACTGTGATTGTTTTTCGTTGTTGCGGATGTCGTGCGTCATGCACGGACATAGTGCAAGGTGCGTGTCATCGCCGGCGCCATCGGGCGAGGCCCGCTACGCGGGAGGGCTCCAGGGTCTGTCGCCCAGAACGCCCGCGTAGCGGGCAAGAGGCAATAGCCCCCGGCTTCAGTCGGGGGACTGTGCATCGTGTCCAATCCAGCCCGCGTAGCGGGCGACAGGACGACTCTGCCGCCCGCTACGCGGGCTGACCAGGAAACCGCCCCGCACCCCCGGCTGAAGCCGCAATGGCGTTAACTTTAGGCTCGGGCACCTGCGCCGGAGGCGCGTAAGAGGGTAGCCGGTGGCGAGCGCGAATGCG
>CAZLGP010000087.1:0-31983 GCA_964558905.1 uncultured Thermoanaerobaculia bacterium
AGAGATCCCGCGTCTACGCGCGGGATAAACTGGAGAGCTGTGGCGCGGGCGCTGCCAGTGGAACCAGAGATCCCGCGTCTACGCGCGGGATAAACTCGAGAGCTGCTGCGCGGGCGCTGCCGGTGGAACCAGAGATCCCGCGTCTACGCGCGGGATAAACTGGAGAGCTGTGGCGCGGGCGCTGCCGGTGTAACCAGAGATCCCGCGTCTACGCGCGGGATAAACTGGAGAGCTGCTGCGCCGGATACGCCGCCGCGTCCACCTTCGCGTGGGCCTGCGCGATCTTCCCGTTCTCGTCGATGACGTACGCGATGCGGCGCGCGTACTCGTCCTTCTCGGAGTCTGCAGCTCCGTACGGAATGCCGATCTTTTTCTCGGTGTCGCAGAGCAGCGGGAAGGGGAAGTTGAACTTCTCGGCGAAGCGGCGGTTCTCTTCGATGCTGTCGAAGCTGACGCCGATCACCTGGGCGTTCTTCGCCTTGAACTCCTGGTCGAGGTCCCGGAACCCGGAACCCTCACGCGTTCAACCGGGGGTGTCGGCCTTCGGATAGAACCAGAGGACGACTTTCTTCCCACGGAGGTCGGAGAGCTTGACTCGGTTGCCCTGATGGTCGACGGCATCGAAGTCGGGAGCGGGATCGCCAACGTTGAGCATCTTCGGTTCTCCTCTGAGTATCGCGCGCAGGATACCGGTAAGGGACATCGGGGTATTGTAGCCTGCGAGCCGCCGAGTCATCGAGCGTATCCTCTCGATGACTTTGCCAACTCGACGACTCGAAGACTGGAACGCCCGCTATCGCTCCCGGGAGGAGATTCAGAGCAACCCGGCGCCCCTGCTGGTGCGCGCGGCGGAATCGCTGGCGCCGGGACGTGCGCTCGATCTTGCGTGCGGCGCGGGACGCAACGCGCTGTGGCTGGCGCGGCGAAGGTGGGACGTCGTCGCGATCGATGGCGCATCCGAGGCCATCCGCCTCGTTCGGGAGCAGGACGGATCCATGGACACGCGCGTGATCGACCTCGAGGACGGTGCCGCGCTGCCGTTCGACAACGAGTCGTTCGACCTCGTGGCCATCCTGTTCTATCTGCACAGGCCGCTGTTCGCCGAGGCCAGCCGGGTGGTGAAGCGCGGTGGGGTGATCGTCGCCGCCGCCTTGATGAGCGGGACGTTTCGGATTGCACCGGGAGAGCTCGCACGCACGTTCTCGGATTTCGAGATCGTGCACGCCAGCGAGGGCGAGATCGCCGAGATCGTGGCGAGGCGACCTTTCTCGAAATGACCGGCCGGCGATCGCGGTTCTCGCGGGGGATCGGAGGAAGACTGAATGCGGGTCGGAAGAAATGAAGCGTGTCCGTGTGGAAGCGGAAAGAAGTCCAAGGCCTGCTGCGGCGGGAAAAGCTCCCGCGGGACATCGCGAGGACTGATTCTCCTCATGGTCGCGATCGGTGCGATCGCCGCGGTCGGCCTCGTGGCCGCGATTCGGGACGACCGCCAGAAGACGACCACGCTCCCCGCCTCCTCCGCCTCCGGCACTCCGGCCCGGCAGCAGCCCGGCCCTGCACCCGCCGGCAAGGTCTGGTCGGCGGAGCACGGTCACTGGCACGATCAGAGGCCGGCGGCGGGCACCTCGTCGCCGATCAAGATCTCCCCGCCCGCAACCGCCCCCTCCGCTCCCGCCACGACCCCGAAAGCACAGCCCCCCGGCCCGGCACCCGCGGGACAGGTCTGGTCCGCGGAGCACGGCCACTGGCACGACGCGCGGACGCCGTAAACGGAAGTCGTCTCAAAGTCTCAAAGTCTCAAAGTCGCAAAGAGCGCGGCAACGACCCTCTTTGAGACTTTGCGACTTTGAGACTTCTGAGACCTCGAGACTCCGCCGAGACGGCGGCGGTCCGCTGTACTCACCCTAGGGCAGCTTCTCCAGGTCCCCCGCGACGATCACGTGTAGTTTGTCGGGGAAGAAGTGTTTCTTCGTCGCGGCATTGACCTGGTCGCGCGTCACGGCCTTGATGCGGGCGGGGAATTCGTCGAGGTACTTCGGACCGTAGCCGAATTTCTCCGCCTGAATGAGCGCGGAGGCGATCCCCGCGTTCGAGCCGAGGCCGACCTGGTAGTTGCCGGCGAAGAAGCTCTTCTGGGCCTCGACCTCGGCCTCGGTCACGCCTTCGCGGCCGAACTTCACGATCTCGTCGGTCGTCGAAGCCATCGCCTTGGCGAGGTTCTGCGGCGCGACGTTCACGTTGACGAACCACATGCCGTCGACGTCGTCGGTGTTGAAGTAGCGTGACCAGAGGTTGTACGAGAGCCCCTCGGTGTCGCGCACGCGCTTGCCGATGCGCGAGGAGAGCGAGTTCTGCCCGAGGGCGGCGTTGGCGATGAGGGCAGCCTCGTAGTCGGAGTCGGTGCGGCGCAAGCCGCTCGCGGTTCCCATGAGGATGTTCATGTTCGCTTTGCCGCGCATCGTGACGGCCTCGCGCACGCCCTTGTCTCCCGGAGCGGTGCGCGCGACGGATGCGAACGAGATGCGCTCCCCTTTGGGGATGTCGCCGAGGTGCTTCTCCACGAGCGCGATCGTCTTTGCCGTGTCGACGTCGCCCACGATCGCGAGGATGAGCCCCGCGCCGATGTAGCGCTCGCGGTGGAAGGCGCGGAGGTCGTCCGCGGTCGCGGCGTTGACGCTCGCGACGAGCTTGTCTTTGCCCGGGACGTAGTACGGATGCCCTTCGCGGTAGACGATCTGCGAGAGGCGCTCGTACGCGCGGGTGAAGGTGTTGTCGGCGGCCTGGAGGTAGTCGTTCTCGAGCTCCTTCTTCGCCTTCGCCAGCTCCTCCGCGTGGAACGCGGGGCTCTTCAACTCGTCGGCGACGATCTCGAGGAGGAGCGGCAGATCGCGCGACATGCCGTTCGCGTTGATCACCGCTTCGGTGGTGTTCGTGCCGTAGAAGCGTGTCGCGCCGACGCCATCGAGCAGCGCGCCGATCTGCTCTTTGGTACGCGACATCGTGCCGCGCTGGAGCATCTTTGCCGTGAGCGAGGCAAGAGCAGGCTTGTCCGCGGGGGCTGCAGTGTCGCCGGCGAAGGCGAGGCCGCGGAAGGCGACGGTCGGAACGGAGTGGTTCTCGACGACGTCGAGGATGAGGCCGTTCTTCAGCACCTTTCTCGTGGTGCGCTTCGCGAAGGAGCCGGTGGCGGGTTTTGCCGCGACGCGGGACGGTGTCGATTCTGCCGCGACGACCGGCGAGGACGCCGGCCGGACAGCCGGCGGGGACGCCGGCGCTGCGGGAGAACCGGGGATGAACCAGCCGACGGTTGCGCGGTTCGGCACGAGATACGACGCCGCGACCCTCTTCACATCCGCCGCCGTCACGGCCTTGATGCTGTCGATGTAGGTGAGGAACCACTTCCAGTTCGTCGAGGCGATCGACTCTCCGAGGTTGGACGCGAAGTTGTACGTGCCATCCCGGCTGCGGATGACGGCGACCTCGATCTGCTGCTGCGCGCGCTTGACCTCTTCCTCGGTGACGCCCTTTTCGGCGAGCTCCGCGACCGCGGCTTTGATCGCCTTCTCCACTTCCTCGTGCGTCTTCCCCTGCGCGAGCGTCGCATCGACGAGCAGCGGGTACGGGTCCTTCAGCGTGAAGTTGTTCGCCTGGACGCGCGTGGCGAGGCCCTGCTCGACGAGCGCCCGATAGAGGCGCGAGTTCACGCCATCGGCGAGAATGGTATTCAGGACTTCGAGCGGGATGAAGTCGGGGTCGAGCGCACCGGGACGCATCCAGGCGATCATCACCATGCCCACCGTGCCGGGACGCTGGACGACGGTGCGACGCTCCCCTTCCTGCGGCGGCTCCACGGTGATCACCTGCGGGATCGGCTTCGTGCTCTTCGGGAACGCGCCGAACTCGCGGTCGAAGAGCGCCAGCGCCTTCTCCGTATCGAAGTCGCCGACCAGCAGCGCCTCGGCGTTGTTCGGATGAAAGAAGCTCCTGTAGTGCTCGCGGAGCTTCTCGGTGGTGACGCCTTCGATGTCGGATCTGTATCCGATCGTGTTCCAGTGATACGGGTGGGCCTGGATGGCCGAGGCGACGGTTGCCTTCCAGAGCGCCTGCCAGGGGTTGTTCTCGCCGATCTCGTACTCGTTGCGCACGACCGACATCTCGGACTGGCGCTCGCTGTCGAGAATCAGCCCGCGGCCGAGGCGGTCGGCCTCGATTCTCATCGCCAGCTCGAGTTTGTCCGCCGGCAGGGTCGAGTAGCCGTTCATGCGGTCGTACCACGTGGTCATGTTCGTCGACGAAAAGTCCGCGCCGGCCTCGTAGAGCACTTCCTGAAAGGTCTTGTGCCCGTTCGCCTTGCCAAAGTTCTCGGTCGACTTGTTGAAGATCATGTGCTCGAGCAGATGCGCGGAGCCGGTGTTGCCCGGCGCCTCGTTCCGCGAGCCGACGTGATAGACGACCATGAAGGTGAACACCGGGCTCGTGTGATCGGGCACGAGCAGGATGGTCATGTCGTTCGACTTGAGACGGTACTGGTCGATGCCGCGGAAGGAGTCGATCTTCTCGATGTTGGAGGAGGACGCCTGGACGGCGTTGGAGGATGACGCGTGGACGGCATCCGCCGGGAGCACGAACGCGGACGTGGCGATTGCGAGCAGGAGGAGGATGCGACGCATGGCGTGAAAGATACCTCCGTCTCACTCTGCGTCTCTGTGTCTCTGTGGTGAACGGTCCTTCGGGCGGGGGACGACAATCACCACAGAGGCACAGAGACACAGAGAGCTCTTCGTGCCTCTGTGGTGAATCGTTCATCGTTCTGTTTTCACTGGCCGCTTGACACAAATCGCTTCAACCCCGATACTGCGCACCTCATGTTCACGCTCCGCCAGACCGCGACCTGTTGTTGTGCGCGCACATTCGTGTCTGGCCCGGGGTGCGTCCTCTGATGTAACGCACACACATTTCGATCTTGAATCGAGCCCCCACCAGACGAAGAGTCGGTGGGGGCTTTTTTTTTATGACACACGATCATCTGAAGACACTGGAAGCGGAGAGCATTCACATCATTCGCGAAGTGGTCGCCGAGTTCGAGCGGCCGGTGATGCTGTATTCGATCGGCAAGGACTCGTCGGTGATGCTGCGTCTCGCGCAGAAGGCGTTCTACCCGGAGCGTCCCCCCTTTCCCCTCCTGCACATCGACACGGGATACAAGTTCCGGGAGATGATCGAGTTCCGGGACCGCCATCCGCGCGAGCTCGGTTTCGATCTGCGCGTGCACACGAACCAGGCCGCGCTGGCCGCGGGCACGAATCCCTTCGCCGTCGGTACGCAGTTGTGCTGCGAGCGGCTGAAGACGAATTCGCTGCTCGACGCGCTCCGGGAAGGGCGCTACGACGCCGCGTTCGGAGGGGCCCGCCGCGACGAAGAGCGCTCCCGCGCCAAGGAACGGATCTTCTCGTTCCGCGACGAGCATGGCCAGTGGGACCCGAAGAACCAGCGCCCGGAGCTGTGGAACCTCTACAACGCGCGCGTCGCTCCCGGCGAGAGCATCCGCGTCTTTCCGCTCTCGAACTGGACGGAGCTCGACATCTGGAAATACATCGAGCTGGAGCAGATCCCGGTCGTGCCTCTCTATTTCGCGAAGCTGCGGCCGATGCTCGTACGCGGGCAGTCCCTCGTTGCGGTGGAGCAGGATTTCGTCCCCCGGGGCAAGGATGAGGCGCCGCTCATGGTGCGCTGCCGCATGCGCTCGCTCGGCTGCAGTCCATGCACCGGCGCGATTCCCTCGGATGCCGATACGGTCCCGAAGATCATCGCGGAGCTCATCTCGTTCCGTCGCTCGGAGCGTGAGAACCGGACCATCGATTTCGACACCGACGGCTCGATGGAAATGAAAAAACGGGCGGGGTATTTCTAATGGCTCTCCTTCGATTCATCACCGCCGGCAGCGTGGACGACGGGAAGTCGACTCTCATCGGACGCCTGCTGTACGACTCGCAAAGCGTCCACGA
The DNA here is from genome assembly GCA_964558905.1 of uncultured Thermoanaerobaculia bacterium. GTDB lineage: Bacteria > Acidobacteriota > Thermoanaerobaculia > Gp7-AA8 > Gp7-AA8 > QHVT01. The sequence goes on from CAZLGP010000087.1 coordinate 6,006, forward strand.
AGACCAACTCGCGGCGGCCGGGCGTGCCAGCAAGCACAGATCGCCGGAAGGGATCGACCTGTCGCTCCTCACCGACGGCCTGCGGGCCGAGCGCGAACAAGGGATCACCATCGACGTGGCGTACCGCTACTTCGCGACGGCTCGGCGGAAGTTCATCCTCGGCGACACACCGGGCCACGAGCAATACACGCGCAACATGGCGACCGCCGCGTCGACCGCCGACCTGGCGATCCTGCTGGTCGACGCGCGACACGGGCTGCGCACGCAGACTCGCCGGCACGCGCGTATCGCCTCCCTCCTCGGCATCCGCGACCTCGTCGTCGCGGTGAACAAGATGGACCTGGTGGGATACGACGAGGGGACCTTTCGCGGGATCGAGAACGAGTTCCGCCGCTTCGCAACGACGCTCGAGCGCCGCAACCCGCTGCGATCGACGCGCTTCATTCCGCTCAGCGCGTTCGCCGGCGACAACGTCGTCACGCCGAGCGCGCGGATGCCGTGGTTCGACGGCCGGCCGCTCCTCGATCTGCTCGAGACGGTGGACGTACACGAGGGGCGGGAAGAGGCTTCGTTCTACTTTCCCGTGCAGACCGTGCTCCGTCCCGACGCGAGCTTCCGCGGCTACGCTGGGCAGATCGCCGCCGGCGAGATCCGCGTCGGCGACGCGGTGGCGGTCCTCCCCTCGCGCCGCCGCTCGCGCGTGCGGCGCATCGTCACGTTCGACGGCGATCTCGACGTCGCACGGGCGCCGATGTCGGTCACGCTGGAGCTCGAGGACGCGCTCGACGTCGGACGCGGCGATGTGATCTGCGCCGGAGGCGACCTGCCGGAGGTGGCCCGCGATCTCCGGGCCACGCTGATCTGGTTCGGCGATACGCCCCTCGACCCGCGGGCGTCGTACGTCGCCAAGCACACCACGCGCACGGTGCGGGCCCGGGTCAGGACGGACGAGCAGGTGGAGATGAACGACATCGTCGACGTCGACATCGAGACGACGGCTCCCTTGGTGATGCGCAGCTACGCGGAGAACCGCGCCGCCGGGAGCTTCATCCTCATCGACCCCAACACGAACGCCACGGTTGCCGCGGGACTGGTGCATCACGCGATCGAGCGGCAACGCGCCGTACCGGTTCACGACTGCGGCGAGGCCTGCGTGTGTCCCTGTCACCACAGGTCTCATTCGCCACCTCTCCACTGATCTGCAGTGGAGTCCAACGAGTGAGACCCGGCCTGAGCGCCGGGTCTTTTTTTTCAGGAAACGAAACGATGACTCTGTCACTGATTCTGGCCAGCCTCACGCTCCTCAATGTGTCGTACGACGCGACGCGGGAGCTCCAGGACGAGCTGTGCGACCGCTTCGCCTCGCACTGGAAAGCAAAGACCGGCCAGAGCATCCGCATCCTCCGATCCCACGGCGGCTCGTCGAAGCAGGCCCGCGCGGTGATCCATGGGCTGCCGGCCGACATCGTCACGCTGGCCATGGCTCCGGACATCGATGCCATCGCCCGCGCGGGCCTCACGGCGCCGACGTGGCAGACGCGGATGCCGTTCCGGAGCACGCCCTGCACGTCGACGATCGTGTTCCTGGTCCGCAGCGGGAATCCGAAGAACATCCGCAACTGGGACGATCTCGTGCGTCCGGGCCTCTCGGTGATCACCGCCAATCCGAAAACCTCCGGCGGCGCGCGCTGGACGTATCTCGCCGCGTACGGATACGCGCTCGAGAAACATCGCGGAGACGACGCACGGGCGCGCGCGTTCGTGGCGCTGCTCTATGGCAACGTGCCCGTGCTCGATTCGGGAGCGCGGGCGGCGACGACGACGTTCGTGCAGCGTGGCATCGGCGACGTGCTGCTGGCGTGGGAGAGCGATGCCCACCTCGCCGTCCGCCGCCTCGGCCGGGACTCGTTCGACATCGTCGTCCCGCCGGTGAGCATCCTCGCCGAGCCGCCGGTGGCGGTGGTGGATGCCAACACGGCGAGGCGCGGCACGACGGCCGCGGCCGCGGCGTTCGTCGAGTACCTCTACTCGCCCGAAGCGCAGGCGATCTTCGCCCGGCACGGGTACCGGCCGCGCCACGGAAGGACGGCGCTGCCCGCGGTCCGCCTCTTCACCGTCGACGAGCGCTTCGGCGGGTGGGCGGCCGCGCAGAAAACGCACTTCGACGACGGCGGCGTCTTCGATCGCATTCAAACCGCGCGAGGCCAGCGGTGACGGCTCCCGGCTTTCGGTTCACGGCCGGGGCGACGACGTTGTACGTCGCGCTGCTGATCGCCATTCCGATGTCGACGGTCTTCATCGAGACCGTGAACGGGGGATGGTCGTCGTTCTGGAACGCGGTCAGCACGCCGCGCGCGCTGGCCTCGTATCGACTGACCTTCGGCGCGTCGCTGCTCGCGGCGCTGGTGAACGGCGTTTTCGGACTCCTCACGGCATGGGTGCTGGTGCGCTACCGCTTCCCCGGTCGGACGATCGTCGATGCGCTCGTCGATCTTCCGTTCGCCCTGCCGACGGCGGTGGCCGGCATCACGCTGGCGACGCTGTACGGGCCGAAGGGATGGATCGGCGCGCATCTCGCCCAACTGGGCATCCCCGGTTCGTTCTCTCCGGTCGGCGTGGTGATCGCGTTGATCTTCGTCGGTCTGCCGTTCGTCGTGCGCACGGTCGAGCCGGTGCTGCGCGAGCTCAGCGCCGATCTCGAAGAAGCGGCGGCGACGCTCGGCGCCACCTCGTGGCAGACCTTCCGTCGCGTGCTGCTGCCGGCGGTGCTTCCGGCGGCGGTCACCGGAACGGCCCTGGCGTTCGCACGCGGGATCGGCGAATACGGTTCGGTCGTCTTCATCGCCGGCAACATGCCGATGCGGACGGAGATCACGCCGCTGCTCATCGTCGCGAGGCTCGAGCAGTACGACTACGCGGGCGCCAACGCGCTGGCGGTGGTGATGCTGGTGATGTCGTTCTCGATCCTCGTCGGCATCAACGCGCTGCAGCGCCGGAGGGCCTCACGATGAGCGGCCTCACGCTCGCCGTTCCACGCCCCCGCCGGGCGGCGTCGCGCGCGCCGCGATGGATGCTGATCGGGACGGCGCTCGGCTTTCTCACGCTCATGCTGATCGTGCCGATCGTCGCCGTGCTGACCGAGGCTCTGCGCGGCGGGTGGGATGCGTTCGGTGGCGCGCTCCTCGAGCCGGACGTCCTCGCGGCCATTCGCCTCACGCTGCTGACGGCGGCGATCGTCGTCCCGATCAACACGCTCTTCGGCCTCGCCGCGGCGTGGACCGTCACGCGCGACAAGATCCGCGGCAAGAGCGCGCTGGTCACGCTCATCGACATCCCATTCGCGGTCTCGCCGGTGATCGCCGGTCTGGTGTTCGTCCAACTCTTCGGCACCGGCACGGTCCTCGGTCGCTGGCTGCGCGAGCGCGGCATCGAGATCCTCTTCTCGACTCCGGGCATCGTCATCGCGACGTTGTTCATCACCGCGCCATTCGTGGCCCGGGAGCTCATCGCTTTCATGGAAAGCCAGGGGAGTGACGAGGAGGAAGCAGCGGCGATCCTCGGCGCCACGGGATGGCAGACGTTCCTCCGCGTGACGCTGCCCCGGATCCGCTGGGCGCTGCTGTACGGCGTCGTGCTCTGCGCGAGCCGGAGCATCGGTGAGTTCGGCGCGGTCTCCGTGGTTTCCGGCCACATCCGCGGCGAGACTAACACGCTGCCGCTCGAGGTCGAGATTCTCTACGACGAGTACCAGTTCTCCGCGGCGTTCGCGGCGGCATCGCTGCTGATGCTGATGGCCGCGTGCATGACCGCGGCGGCGCGATTTGCCGCATCGAAAACGAAACGAGGAAGCGTGTGAGCATCGACATCCGCAACGTCACGAAAACCTTTGGACGCCATCTGGCCGTGGACGACGCGACGTTCCGCGTGCCGACGGGCGAGCTGGTGGCCCTGCTCGGCCCCTCGGGATCGGGCAAGACATCCCTGCTGCGCATCATCGCCGGGCTCGAAGCGCCGGACCGCGGCGCGGTACACGTTCACGACGACGACGTGACTCACCACGCACCGCGCGAGCGCAACGTCGGCTTCGTGTTCCAGCACTACGCCCTGTTCGAGCACCTCTCGGTCTTCGAGAACGTCGCCTTCGGACTGCGCGTCCGGCGCGTGGCACGCGACGAGGTGGATGCGCGCGTCGCCGCGCTGCTGCAACTCGTGAAGCTCGAGGCCTACGCGCGACATCGGCCGTCGCAGCTCTCCGGCGGGCAGCGACAACGGGCCGCGCTCGCACGCGCCCTCGCGCCGCGTCCCAGACTGCTCCTCTTGGACGAGCCCTTCGGGGCGCTGGATGCACGCGTTCGGCGCGAGCTGCGCCAGTGGCTCCGCGACCTGCACGACGAGATGCACACGACCAGCATCCTCGTCACGCACGACCAGGACGAGGCACTCGCCGTCGCCGACCGCATCGTGGTGATGAACGAGGGCCGCGTGCAACAGATCGGAACGCCGGCCGCGATCGTGCGCCGGCCCAGAAACGCGTTCGTCCGCGACTTCGTCGACGCCGCACAACCCGCAATTCGAATGGCAGGAGGAGCCTCATGACCGTCGTTTCCATCGAAAGCAAAGCACAGCGCGTCGAGCGGTTGAAGCGCGAGAAGAACCCGTGGGAGGCGCTGGGCGAGCTCCGCGCATACGCGAGGCAGGGCTTCGACGCCGTCCCCCCCGAGTGGATCGGGACCTACCTGCGCTGGTGGGGCGTCTACACGCAGGGCGATGGGCTGGGCGTTCTCGGCGGCTCGCAGGGTGAGGGGAAATCCGTGCCCTACCTGATGCTCCGCATTCGTCTCACGAACGGAATCCTGCGCAGCGGTCAGTTGCGAACGATCGCCGGCGTGAGCGAGCGGTACGCGCGCGGACTGGCCGACGTCACCGTGCGGCAGAACATCCAGTTGCACTGGATCCGCGTGGAGGACCTGCCGGATGTTCTCGATGCGTTGTGGAGCGCGGAGCTGACCACCATGGGCTCGTGCGGCGACGACACGCGCAACGTGACCGGCTGCCCTCTCGCCGGCATCGACGCGCACGAGATCGTCGACGCCTCGCCGCTCGCGCTCGAGATCACGCGGCAACTCGTCGGCAACGCCGAGTTCTACAACCTGCCGCGCAAATTCAAGATCTCGATCAGCGGCTGCGGCGTGTGGTGCGCGTACCCGGAGATCAACGACGTCGCCGTCACCGCCGTCCGGCGCGCGAGCGGCGAGGTCGGCTTCTCCCTGCGCGTCGGCGGCGGACTCTCCACCGAGCCTCACCTGGCCGTGCGGCTGCCGGTCTTTCTCCGCTGGGACGACGTGATTCCGGCCATTCGCGCCGTCGCCGAGGTCTTCCGCGAGGCAGACGTTCTCCGGGAGCATCGCGACAAGGCCCGGCTGAAATATCTCTTCCTCCGCCATGGCTGGACGGCGGCGTCGTTCGTCGAACAGATCGAAGCACGGCTCGGTCGTGCGCTGGAGGTTGCGCACGAGGAGCACGTCCCACCCGGCATTTTCCGCGATCACGTCGGCGTGCATCCGCAGAAGCAGAGAGGTCTCAGCTACGCCGGCATTTCCGTGCTGCGGGGTCGCCTACGCGCGGAACAGCTCGCCGCGGTCGCGGATCTCGCCGACCGGTACGGCAACGGCGAGGTCCGCACCACCAACATGCAGAACCTGCTCGTGCCGCATGTGCCCGACGAACGCATCCCGGAGCTCGTCGCGGAGCTCGATCGAAACGAACTGCCGGTGAACGCCTCGTCGTTTGCGCGCGGAGCCGTCGCCTGCACGGGCACGGAGTTCTGCAAGCTCGCGATCACGGAGACGAAGGCGTTCACGCGCTGGCTCGTGGAGGAATTGGAAGAGCGTCTCCCCGGCTTCGAGGAGCAGGTACGTCTCAACGTCACCGGCTGCCCGAACAGTTGCGGACAGCACTGGATCGCCGACATCGGCATCGAAGGGAAGAAGGTGCGCGCCGGCGGCCGCCTGGTCGACGCGTACTACTTCTGCGTCGGCGGCGGAGTCGGCGCGTTCCAGGCCGTCGCGCGACCGGTCGGCTTCCGCTGCGCGGCCACGGAAGTGCCGGATGCGATCGAGCGCCTGCTGCAGGCGTACCTCCTCCGCCGCTTTGCGGGAGAGGAGCTGCGCCCGTTCCTGGCACGCCACTCCGACGAAGAACTGCGCGCGTTTCTCGCCGGAAGCCTAACGGTGGAGTGCGTCGAGCGCGACCTCCCGGCGGCCCGCCCGCCGCACGGGCTGGAGGTGTGACGATGCAGACGCTGCCTGATGCCGGATCGTGGTCGGCACCGGAAGTCGTTGCCTGGGGCCGCGCGCAGCTCGCGCCAGCGATCGCCATCGCATCGAGCTTCGGCGCGGAGGACGTCGTGCTCATCGACATCGCCTCGCGCGCGGGTGGACTGCGGGTCTTCACGCTCGACACGGATTTCCTCTTCCCCGAGACCTACGCTCTGATCGAGCGGATCGAGTCCCGCTACGAGGTGACGGTCGAGCGCTGCCGCGCGGCGTTCACGCCGGAAGAGCAGGCCCGCCAGCTCGGCGACGCGCTGTGGGCATCCCGTCCCGATCTCTGCTGCAATCTAAGGAAGGTCGAGCCGCTGACCGCAAAGCTGGCGGCCCTGCGCGGATGGATCACCGGAGTCCGGCGGGAGCAGGCGCCGACCCGCGCCGCGGCGCAGAAGATCGAGTGGGACGCGCGCTTCGGCCTCGTCAAATTGAATCCACTCGTCGACTGGACCTCGGCTGACGTGTGGCAATACATCCGCGACCACGACGTTCCCTACAACCCTCTGCACGACTCCGGCTTCCCCAGCATCGGCTGCACGCACTGCACGCGGGCCGTGGCGCCCGGCGAAGACCCCCGCGCCGGACGCTGGGCCGGCATCGCAAAGACGGAGTGCGGGCTGCACGTGGGCGCGGGGAGTGCTGGGTGCTGAGTGCTGGGTGCTGGGTCCTGAGTCCTGGGTCCGGAGTCCTGAGTCCGGAGCCCTGAGTCCTGGGTCCTGAGTCCGAAGTCCTGAGTCCTGAGTGCTGAGTCCTGAGTCCTGAGTCCTGAGTCCTGAGTCCTGGGTCCTGAGTCGTCCTGAGTCCTGGGTGCTGTTCGCGGAAGTAAGGTCCGGATCGCGGCACACTGTCTGTCATGCCCGTGGCCTTGAGCCTGACGTGACGCTGACGTTCCGAGAGGAGCGCTGGCGTTCTCGAGCATGCGCGGCGCGTGCAATTCAGTGCGTCCTTCGCGGTCTTCGGGCTCGGGGTAACAGTCTCGCGGGACGCTCAACTCAGGACTCAGCACTCAGCACTCAGCACTCAGGACTCAGCACTCAGCACCCCAGCACTCAGCACCCCCCCGGTCACTTCATCCATTCGAACACGCGGTAGTGCTCCCCTTCCATGCCGAGGCGCGCGTACACCTCCTGGGCGGGCTTGTTGCGGTTGTCGACGTAGAGGCGGATGCCGCGGATCGACGGCTCGGCCTCGACCATCGCTTTCACGTGCTGATACAGACCCGCGTAGACGCCGCGGCGGCGGAGCGCGGGGATGACGTAGACGCTCTGGATCCACCACACCATCCCGTTGCGCCAGTCGCTCCATTCATACGTGATCATCAGCGACGCGACGACCCTTCCCTGGGCCTCGGCGACGAAGTAGCGGCCGTGGGACGGATTCGCGAAGACGGCGTGGACGCCTTTGGTCGTGATCTCGCGTGCGAGCTCGAAGTCCTCGGTCTCGCGGGCCATGGCGATCTGGAAGTCGATGATGTCGTTCGCGTCGGACGGGACGCCCTCCCGGTAGAGCACTTCAGTCATTGATATTCTCCGCGGCGTGACGATATCAAAGCCGACCGAGCGCGCCCTGCTGCTGATGGTCGGCTCGGCGATGCTGTTCGGAGCGATGGCTTTCGCGGCGAAGCTGGCGTCGGCGCGCCTGTCGGGATCGCAGGTGGCCATGATCCGCTTCGCCACCGGGCTGGCGCCGGCGCTGCTGATCCCCCGCTATCGCCGCAGCGCCTTCACGTTTCAGCGATTGGACCTCCTTTTCTATCGAGGCTTCTTCGGCGGTCTGGCGGTGCTCTGTTACTTCATGGCCATCGAGCACATCCCCGTCGGCGTGGCGGCGCTCCTCAACTACACCGCGCCACTGTTCAGCGGGATCTTCTCGATCGTTTTCCTGCACGAGCGCATCAGTGCGAAGGTGCTGATCCCGATGCCGGTGGCACTGGCCGGAGTGTTCCTCGTCGTGCACGCGCATGCGCGTCCGGGAGACATCCTCGGCTTCGGCACGTGGGAGCTGGTCGGCCTCTCGTCGGCCGTCCTCTCCGGCGCCGCGGTGACAGCGATGCGCGCGGCGCGGCAGGGTGAAAACTCGTGGGCGGTGTACACGAGCTTCTGCCTCCTCGGAACGCTGCTCACGGCGCCGTTCGGGATCGCGACCTGGAAGAACCCCAGCAGCGACGAGTGGATGACGCTCACGCTGACCTCGCTCTTCGCCATCGGGGCGCAGTTGCTGCTGACGTTCAGCCTGCGCTGGGTGGACGCGATGACGGTCGGCGTGATGTCGCAGCTCGCGGTCGTCGTGGCCATGATCCTCGGCGTGACGGTGCTACACGAACGGTTGTCCATGCTGGCGATCCTCGGCGCGGCGCTCACGATCGGCGGCGTGGTGGGCGTGGTGTACGTGACGTCCTGGGCGAAACGGACGGTGGTCGCCGCGGGCGAGGTGGCGCCGGAGGCGTGAGGCTCTTCGTCGATCCGCCGCGACCGTGGTGAATGAAGGATGGAAGCTCGAAGCGAGCACGATCGGCCTCATGCTTTACTTCCGCCTTGCCATGACACCGTTGACGAGGATGGGTGTCGTCATCTACCATGCGTACCTCCGTAAAACCGTAGAGGTGTAGACGCGGCCGTCCTGGCCAAGCAGTCTCGGGTTTAGGTAGTCCTGGTGTCGCTCATGGAAAGAGTCCTATGGGTGATCGAGAAGCCTTGATCGACGCGCTTCGTATGGAGCCTGACGGGACTACCCCGCGCAGACTCGCGCGATGGATCCTTCCGGGAATCGCGCTGGCGGCCGGTGGGGCGATCTCATTGCTGTTCCTCGGCAGAACGGCGACGAGCACCGCGCGTGCGGCGGAGGAGGTGCGGCCTCGCAGCGTCGCGCCGGCTCCCGCCGCCCTTCCCGCGGGTGGTACGTTCCAGGCCGCGGGCTATGTCGTCGCGCGCCGCAAGGCCACGATCGCGGCCGAGGTGCCGGGCCGCCTAACCGAGGTGGAAGTCGAGGAGGGTCACCGCGTCGTGGCCGGTCAGGTACTGGCACGACTTGACGAGGCTGATGCGCTACAGAAGCTGCGCATCAGCGAAGCGGACCTCGCCGCGGCCGAAAAGACGCTGGAGGAAGTGCAGGCCGAGGCGCGGGCGGCGGAGCAGAGTCTCCGGCGCGTCGAGAATCTTCACCGCGAATCTCTGATCTCCGACGACACCATCGAGACGGCGCGCGCCAACGTAGCCCGGCTCAGGGCGAAGGAAGACACCCATCGCGTCAAGATCGAAGGCTCCCGCAACACGCTCGCGATCACCCGGAGCTACGTGGACGACCACGTCATCCGCGCGCCGTTCGCGGGAGTGGTCATCGAGCGCAACGCGCAGAAGGGCGAGTACATGTCGCCGCAGTCCGCGGGCGGCGCGTTCACGCGCACCGGCCTGTGTACCATCGTCGACACCTCCTCGATCGAGGGAGAGGTCGACGTCAACGAGGTCTACATCGATCGCATCCGCAGCGGCCAGCCGGTGCGCGCCACCCTCAATGCCTATCCGGGCTGGCAGATCGCGGGACGCGTGATCGCCATCGTCCCCGCAGCCGACCGCCAAACCGCCACCGTCAAGGTCCGCATCAAATTCGACCAGCTCGACGACCGCATGCTGCCGGACATGGGACTGCGGGTCACGTTCTTCGGAGGCGCACAGTCATGACCTTCGTCCGCGTACAGAGCGTGCACAAGCACTATCGGCGCGGCAGCGATCGCGTGGAGGTGCTGCGGGAGATCGACTTCACCGCCGCGGAGCGCGAGTTCGTTGCGCTCATGGGCCCCTCGGGATCGGGGAAGACGACGCTACTGAATCTCATCGGCGGCCTCGACCGACCCGACAGCGGCAGCATCGCGGTGGGAGACATCGCCATCGACAGCATGAGCACGGGCCGCCTCGCCAAGTGGCGTGCCGGCCACGTGGGATTCGTGTTCCAGTCCTACAACCTGCTCGACGGCATGTCGGCGCGGCGCAACGTCGAGCTGCCGCTGCTGCTGACGGGGCTCTCGCGCAAACGGCGCGGGGAGCAGGTGTCGGTCGCGCTGCAACTGGTCGGCCTCGAACCGCGCGCGAAGCACCGCCCGAAAGAGCTCTCCGGCGGCGAGCAGCAACGCGTGGCCATCGCCCGGGCGATCGTCGCGGATCCGAAGCTGCTGCTCTGCGACGAGCCGACCGGCGATCTCGATCGCGAGAACGCCGATCAGGTGCTCGAGCTGCTGCAGACCCTGAGCCGCAGACACGGCAAGACGGTGGTCATGGTGACTCACGACCCGCTGGCCGCGCACTACGCCGACCGCACGGTGCGTCTCGATAAAGGAAACATCGTGGACATCGTCGAGGCCGAGCGAGTCAGCGCGGCGGGAGGACTGCGGTGACGAAGTTCCTCCCGCTGGTCTGGCACGGGCTGTCGCGGCGCAGGCTGCGGACGCTCTTTGCCGGCGCGGTGATCGCGTTGACGTTCGTGCTCTTCAGTTTCCTGATGGCGTTCGATCGCGCGATGTCGCTGGGCGTCGATTGGGCGGATGCGGACAAGCTGGTCGTCCTCCATCGCACGTCGCCCATCGAGCCGCTGCCCCTTGGCTACACCGGCGAGCTGGAACGTCTGGCGAGCGTCCGCCTCGTCAGCCACCGCACGTGGTTCGGCGGGTACTTCCGCGAGATCGGCAATCAGCGGCCGATGTGGGCGGTGGAGCCGTCGCGATTCCTCGCGCTCTATCCCGAGCTCGAGCTCTCGTCCGAGAGCGGCAGGGCGGCGTTTCTCGCGGGCGGCAACTCGATTGCCGTCGGCGCGCCGGTCGCGCGCGAATTCGGCTGGCGCGTGGGCGACCGCGTGCCCCTCCGGTCGTACGTGTGGAAGAAGCGCGACGGAAGCGACACGTGGTACTTCACCGTGGTCGCGCTGTTCGACAGCCGCGATCCGGCAGCCGACACCGCCCAGATCCTGATTCCGTTCGCGCCGTTCGACCAGTCGCGCAGCTTCGGCCGCGGCTCGGTCGGAATCCTCGAGGTCGCGCTCGCGGAAGGGGCGGACGCGGCGGCGGTCGTCAAGCAGATCGACGATCGTTTCCTCAGCTCGGCCACACCGACGCGCACCTCGACGCTGCGAGGCTACCTGCAGAGCTTTTCGAGCCAGATCGGCAGGATCGGCGCGCTCGTGCGCGGCGTCCTGAGCGTGGTCGTCTTCACGACGATGGTGCTCCTGGCGAGCAACTTCATTCACAGCTTCGTCGAGCGCCGCGCGGAGCTGGCGGTGCTCAAGACGGTCGGGGTCAGCAGCGGACGGCTGTTCGTGTTGATTCTCGCCGAGGCGGTGGTTCTCGTCGGAGGCTTCGGCCTGATCGGATTGCTCGCCGGCCGGGCGATGGTCGGTGCTGCTGCCGCGGCCGTCGCGGATTTTCTGCCCGGCCTGCGTCTCCTCGATCGCGATTTCATCGCCGGAATCGCGCTGATGCTCGCACTCGCGGTGGTGACGGCGATGTGGCCGGCCGTGCAGGCCGCACGCATGACGATCGTTTCCGGACTGCGGGGGAGGATCTGACGATGCGCCTCCTCCGCCAGACCTTCACGCTCTGCCTGTTCAACCTGCGAGACCTGTTCACGCGCCTGCACCTCACCGGCATCGGTATTCTCGGCGTGGCCGGCGTAACGCTCGTCCTCGTTGGGATGCTGTCGATGACGGACGGGTTCCGGGCGGCGTTCCGCAGCGACGGCGCCGCGAGACGATTGCTCGTCCTTCGCGACGGCTCGTCGTCCGAGCTGAGCAGCCGCCTCACCGGCACGGAGGTGGAGGCGATCCGCGATGCGATCCTCGCCGCGGAAGGGTCGGCGAAGATCTCGCCCGAGACCTACTTCATCACCAATCTTCCGCGACGCGACGGCCGCGGCGAGGTGAACGTACCGGTGCGCGGCATCGGCGCGCAGGGGATGGCCCTGCGCTCGCGATTCCGCATCGTCGAAGGCCGGATGAGCGTACCGGGCGCGCACGAGCTGCTGGCAGGCAGACGCGCGGCGGAGGAGTACAGCGGATTGACGCTGGGATCGACGATCGCGATCGGCCGCCAGCACTGGCAGGTCGTGGGCGTCTTCGAGACCGGCGGCGGCCTCGCGTCCTCGGAGATCTGGGGCGATCCGTACCTGCTGCAGACCGCGTTCGACCGCGGCAACGCGTGGCAACTCGTGGTCACCGGACTCCCGCGGCGTGAGAGCAATTTCGACATCGAGCAGCAACTCTCGCGCGACAAGCGGCTGCACGTTCGCGCCGTGCGCGAGGACCGCCATTACGCGCAACAGAGCCGTTCCGTCGCGAGCTTCATCCGCATCGCAGGCCGGCTGCTGTCGCTGGCCATGGGCGTGATCGCATTGCTCGTGGTGATCTCGAGCATGTACGCGGCGGTGGCCGCGCGGCAGCGGGAGATCGCCATCCTGCGCGCGATCGGCTTCGGCGGCTTTCCGATTCTCTGCAGCGTCTTCGAGGAGGCGGTGTTCCTCGCCGCGAGCGGCGGCCTGCTCGGCGGCGTGTTGGCCTTCCTCGCGTTCGACGGCCGCGAGCTGTCGACGCTCAATCTCAGCGGCAGCTTCACGCAGGTTCCGTTCGCCGTGCAGGTCACGACGACGAACCTGCAGAGCGGAGTGTCGCTGGGCATCGTCATCGGAATTCTGGCCGGCATCGGGCCGGCCGTACGTGCAGTGAGAAGCAGTGTGGCCGCGACTCTGACGAACAACTGAGCGATGAACACTTCTGGTTATGTAGCCGTGCTGTTGCTGACCGCCCTTCTGGCGCCGTGTGCGTGGGCGGCCTGCATCGACGCCGCCATCGAAACGGCGTACCTCCAGGGCAACGTAGCCGCCCTCGAGCGGCAGGTTTCGGCGCTCGCGGCGAAAGCGAATCGCCGGCAGAACGACGACCTGCTCCTCGGACTCGCCGCCTACCGGCTTGCCGACCTGAAGCTCCTGAAGAAGGACAAAGGCGGTGCGAAGGATGCGCTCGCCGAGGCCGCGGACGCTCTCGAGGATCGCCTCGAGAAAGGGCGCGACGCGGAGCTCGGCGCGCTCCTCGGCCTGATCTACGGCATGCAGATCCGCATCTCCCCGATGAAGGGCATGTGGATCGGTGACGACGCCGACGAAGTGCTCGAGCAGGCGATGGCGGCCGATCCGAACAACCCGCGGCCGCAGCTCGCGTACGGACTGAACCTGCTCTACAAGCCGAAGCGTTTCGGCGGAGGCGCGGACAAGGCGGTGACGCGCCTGCAGCGTGCCGTCGACCTTTACGCGAAAAGCGGTGCCGATGGCACCTGTTGGGGAGGCGACGACGCCACTCTCGCCCTCGCTCGCGCGAAGCTGGCACTGGGGAACAGGGTGGCGGCGATCGCCCTGGTCGAGGAAGTTCTGACGCGTACCCCCCATCATCCGCCGGCCCGCCGATTGATGGCCGCGATGCGGCGCAACGCGGCGAAAGGGGGGCCAGTGAAATGAGCGTGGCCCTGCGCAACGACACCGTGGCCGGGTGGCTGGCCGTCGACGCCCGCGTCGGCGCCGCGTTCGCCGCGCAGGATGCCGAGGCGATCCGCGCGCTCGAAGCCGAACTGGCGAACGCTCCCGCGGATACGCTCTGGCAACCGTACTACCGGGCCATGGCCGCGTTCCGCCTCGGCGGCATGGCCGGCGTTCCCGACGACGAGCGCGGGGCCGCGCTCGAGCGCGCGCATCAGCACCTCGAGTCGATGCAGCCGGCGGCGCCCGCCGAGGAGGCGGAGAAGCTGCTGCTGCTCGGCTGCATCGCGGGCCTGCTGGTGCGGCACACGTCGTGGGGAAAGAGTCTGCGCGGCTGGAATGCGCAGCGCGCGCTCAAGCGCGCGGAGGAGCTGTCGCCGCACAATCCGCGCGCGGTGTGGGCGCAGGCGCTCGCCGACGCGGCGCTGGCGAGGCCCGGCAGCGCCGAGGAGCGCGACGCGGTGAATCTCCTGAAGAAGGCCGAGCGGCTCTTCGAAACGTGGGAGACGCGCAGGACCGGCGATCTTCCCGCGTGGGGCCGGGACGAGGTGTTCCTCTGGCAGGCGAACCTGCATCGCCGACGCGGCGAGCTCGATCAGGCGCGTACGGCCTGCGAGCGCGCTCTCGCCATCACGCCGAATCTACGCAGCGCCCAGCGAATGCTGGCCGCTCTAAAAGGAAACCGATGACCACGCTCAGCACGACCACGATCAACCACACCACCGAGTTCGCGCCGTACCTGACCAACCGGACGGAGACGGCCGGCCTGCGCGACATCTATTCGCTGTATCTGACGCGCGGCCCGATCCGCAAATACGTGACGTACTTCCGCGCCGGCGGGGGCATGCCGCTCTACGTCGGCCACAGCGAGTACTACGACTTCGATCACGTCATCCGGCACATCGTCGGGCGGCCGTCGATGGAGACCGACTACAAGAAAGGCGTCTTCGGCGGCGGCAAAGGCCAGACCCTGGCGAGCATGGCAATCTCCGGTGTGGCCGAGACGTTCGAGCGGGCCATCGGCGCCTTCGGCTATTTCGCCCACGACGACAAGATCGCCTTCGGCAGCTCGAAGAGCCTCACGAATGCCGGCCTGCGGGTGATGGGTCCGGACGAGCTGAGGCTGTTCGCTCCCGAGCAGTTCAAGATCCATCCGCGCATCGCGTCGTCGTTCCGTCCGTTCACGGAAGACACGACCGTGGGATGGATCGAAGGGAAGCGCCTCCTGTCCGGGGAATCGTGCTGGGTTCCGACGCAGATCGCGCTGCCGTTTTACCTCCCCGCAGGCAAGGAAGTGCCCATCGGCTACTTCACGACCGGCGGCCTCGCGGCGCACATCAACTACGAGGAAGCCGTCTATCACGCCGTGCTCGAGCTTTTCGAGCGCGATGCGGTGAATCTCCGCTGGAACTGCCGGATGGCGCCCGAGCAGATCGACGTCGATCAGGTCCCCAGCTCGGCGATGCTCAAGCGCCTGCTGTCGATCGGCCGCGCCCTGCCGAACCAGTTCAAGTTCTATCTCCACCGCAACGAGTTCACCGAGCTGCCGGTCGTCACCGTGATCGGCTTCGCCCCCAGCTTCAAGCGCTATGCGTACTACGCCGGAGGCGGCGTCGCGTTCGACGCCGAGGAATCGATGCTCTACGCCGTCGGCGAGTACGGGCAGTCGGAAGGGACGCTGCGCGCGCTGCTGCTCGCGCCCACGTGGGAGCTGGCCACCGCCACGCGCAACCTGTTCCACGTGGAGGAAGACATTAACGTCAACGACATCGATCACTTCTTCAAGATCATCTCGTACTACGGCTACAAGAAGAACTTCGAGAAGATGAACTGGTACCTGACGGAAGGCGAGACGGTGCCGCTCAGCAGCCTGCCCCGTCACCAGGACAACTCACTCGAGGCCCGCTACGCCAGCATGCTGGCGCTGCTGCGGAAACATGAGATCGACCCCGTCGTGGTCGACCTCAGCCCGTCGCAGATGCCCCAGATGCGCCTCGTGAAAGTGGTCTGTCCCGATCTCGCCCCGCCCTACGTCCAGAACATGCCCATGCTCGGGTCGCAGCGCTATTTCGAGGTGCCGCGCAAGCTCGGGTGGCCCAATCCTCCATCGCGGTTGGCCGACCTGAATCTGGACCCGCAACCGTACCCATAGTCAATTGTTTATGTCCGGCCAGCAACCGGGATCCACGCACCAAAACCAACGACGGAAAGGGAGCAACGATATGAAGCTCACGACCACTACCCTGCGCGACGAGAAGTACTCCTCCATCGCCGCAGTGGCACCGGGCGGCTGGTGCTGTCACTGCCACTGCTGTGCATCGCTGGCCTACGAGGGTGAATACGATCCCTCGATGGACAACGTCGAAGAATTCCAAGTCTAGTCCTCATCCCTGGTCCCTAGGTAGCTCCGGTGCTGGCCGGACACCAGAAATGATCGCTCAAGAATCCCTAGAAAGCGAGCACGTCCATGAGTGGAACAATCAGCATTGAAGAGCAGCAGATTGCCGGCGACACGCCCCAGGCGGTGCGCTACAACGTGAATCCCCATCTGCGCGTGGTCTTCACGAGCAATGACGAGATCCTGGTCAAGCATTCGGGCCGGTCTCCGAGCTCCCGCATCATCCGCGACGACGGGCGCACGAAGCTCCTCGGCGCCGTGCTGCGGAACATCAAAGAGCACGGCAATCTCGAAGGGCTGGTGGCGGCCGGCGCAGTCCCGGCGGACAAAAAGGCCGAGGCCGAGGAACTGCTGCAGTACCTCGTCCAGGAGCAGGTGGTCGTTCCGGCGGGCGAGGACGTCGTCCAGGTCTTCCTCAGCAGCGTGCTGGGAGGCACGGCGCGCGTCGGCGACGCAGTGGTCGGCCTCGTCGGCGCCGGCTATCTCGGGAGCCGCGTGGCCGAGGAGCTGGCGCGGCTGCCGGTGGGCGAGCTGCACATCCTCGACGAGCGGCGCGTGCGGCAGTCGGACATCGACCGCCGCTTCTTTCGCATCGCTCCCGAGCGGATCGAGGCCGATCGTCCGTTCGCGGACGTGGTGGCGGATCACCTGCGCTCGGTCGGTCCGGTGCGGGTTTCGCCGCGCCTCGAGATCCGCCGCGACCGCGCGGCCCTGCGCGAGCTGTTCGAGCGCTGCCAGCTCGTGATTCTGGCCTCGGAGTCGCTCGAGTCGAGCCTGATGCACACCGTCAACGAGGTCGCGCTCGAAACGGGAAAGCCGTGGCTGTGCCTCCACGTCGACGGCAGCGAGGCCTTCATCGGCCCGCTCTTCCTGCCGATGGAGAGCGCCTGCTACAACGAGTACCAGGTGCAGCACGAGGCCACCTGCGTCGGCGTCAAGGACGAGTACCTGACGTACAAGGAAGCGCTCGACAATCCGTCGCTCGGCTTCGAGCATCTGACCTTCCCACCGTACCTGGAAGTAGCCGCGGGGATGGCCGCGGTGGCGGCTTCGCGCTATCTCGTTTCCGGCAAGTCGTTCCTCGTCGGCCGCTCGCTGCGCTTCGATTTCGACCGGCTCAGCGTCGACACCGAGGAGATCCTCCGGCTGCCGCGTTGCCCGGCCTGTGCTCCCTACCGTCCATATCGCCACGCTTACCTGTGAGACGCCGACATGAAACGCATTGGCATGTATGACTCGAGCCTGCGGCTCGAGGAGACTGTGATCCCCTCACCGAACACCGTGGAGCTCAACAGGTCGGTGGAAACCGACTACTTCCTTCGCTTCTCCAGCGAAGGGAAGAACGTCGCCGAGACCTACCACCTGAACTCGAAGCTGATCCCCGGCAGTCCGATCCGGCTGCCGATCAACCGGGAGCCGCTCGACGAGGCCCGCGAGTGGTTCTTCACCTCGTCGTACGACCTCCGCCTGACCGACATGGTGCCCGAGCACGCGGACATGGTCTGCGCTCAGCACGAGTTCTTCGGCGCGGAGCTCGGAGGATTGACGGCGCAGCTCGCGAACGACGAGGAGTTGTCGCGGCTCCTGCACGGGCTCGACGTGTTCGTCGTGCGGCAACGCACGCTGTTTCGCGTCGTGCCGCGCCGCGACTACGTCTGGATCGAGCGCCATCTCGACGACGAGCTGGCGGCGCGGCTGCAGAGCGCGTTCCTGCCGGAGAGCGGCATCGACCTGTCGGACCAGACCGTGATCGCGGTCGCCGGCTCGTTCTGGCGCTTCATGAAGTTCTACGGCGTTCGCGGCTACCGCATGATCCTCATGGACGCCGGCCGTCTCGCGCACGAGATCGAGAGCCGCGTTCCCTGCACGCGCCACGAGGTGTTCTACGACGACCGCGTGGACAACGCGCTGCTCCTCGACGGCGTCGAGCAGTCGGTGCTCGTCCTGTTCACGATGAAGGAGGATCGCGATGAGCAGTGAGGTTGCCTGCTTCGTGCCCCACACACCCGCCGAAGAGTTGCGCGAGGCGCTGGCCGACCTCACGCCGCGCGAGCAGTCGGTGCTCGCGCGCATGGTGATGGCCGCGAAGTACGACGAGAACGGACGCACGGAGATCGACGAGATCGCGATCGTGCGCGAGAACATGCTGACCGACCCGAGCATGGTCACGCCGAGCGCGCCGCGCGGCGGCATGCCGCCCATCATCAAGCCGTACAAGGGCCAACCGTTCGTGCCATTCCCGAAAGAGCGCGTGCCGCTCGACGCGACGCTCGGCGACGTCCTCAAACGGCGCACGTCGATACGCGACTATCAGCGCCGCCCGATCGAACTGAAGACCCTCGCCACATTGCTCGAGGAAGGCCACGGTCTGGTGCGCTGGGTGAGCGCCTACGGCGAGGCCAAATTTCCGTTCCGCCGTGCGCCGAGCTCCGGCGGACTACAGTCGACGGAACTGTACGCCGTCGTCAACGACGTCGTCGGACTCGAGCCGGGCGTCTACCACTATCAGCCCGAGCGTCGCGGCCTGACTCTAGTCGACCCCGGCCTCATGCGGCGCCGCGTCGTGCGTGCCTGCCTCGCGCAGGACTGGATCGGCGAGTCGGCCGTGGTGCTCTTCCTGACCTGCGACCTGCGCAAGCTGCTGTGGAAGTACGGCCGCCGCGCATACCGGATGAGTCACGTCGATGCGGGAGTGCTCGCGCAGCAGCTGCATCTGATCGCCACGGCCCTCGGACTGGGCAGTTGCATGATCGCGGGCTTCGTGGAGGAAGCGCTGCACAAGCTGCTCGACGTCGACGGCAAGCTCGAGTTCGCGACCCTCGCGATCACGCTGGGAGCTCCGGTCGACTGACATGGTGACGCTCGTCCTCGTCCTCGGCTTTCCGCTCGTCCTCGCGATCGGGTACGCGGCGGTGTTCACCGTCGCGCGGATGGCGCGCGGGCGCGCGGGGATCGAGGCCGCGGAACGATGGGCGCCGTATCTCTTCCCCGTCTTTCTGCTGGTGCCGCTGGCAGCGGTGCTGATCGCCGCGCCGGAGCTGCTGCCGCGCTTCACGGCCAGGCCAAGGCAGGGATGGACGGTCGTGCCGGGAGCGGTGGCCTTCGGTGCGCTGCTGTTCTTCGGCGAAGCGAAGCTGACGCTCTGGTGGCGGCGGCGCAGCAAGAAGCCGAGCGCCCTCGACGGCATGATGCTCGTCCCCGCGCTGCTGCCGTTTCTGTCGCTCTTCGTCGTGCTCGCGGAAGAGCTGGTGTGGCGCGGGTATCTGCTCACGCGGCTCACGGACCATCACGGCCTCGCGCCGGCACTCGCTCTCGTCATCGCGGGGACGTTCTTCGCCATTCATCACGGTCACTTCGGACCGTTCACGGCGGTGTACAAAGGTCTCTGCGCCATCGTATGGGGACTGCTCTTTCTGAAGACCGGCAGCCTGATTCCGCCCGTAATCGCGCATCTCACAGCCGACTTCCTCGCGTGGAGACAACTGCTGCGCATGGCGAAGGCGGTCGAGGAGCCGGAGCCCGAAGCCGAGCCCGCGCGGCTCACGCTGGTCGAGCCGTTCCAGTGGGCTCCGGCGATCGGACCGCTGGCTCTCGAGGTGCGTGGGCTCACGAAGCGCTACGGCCGGCACCTCGCCGCCGACGACGTGAGCTTCTCCGTGGCCCGCGGCGAGATCTTCGGTCTCCTCGGCCCGAACGGCGCCGGCAAGACCACCATCATCGAATGTGTGACCGGCATGCTGGACGCCGATGCAGGCAGCGTCTGCCTGCTCGGCGCCAAAGGCGTCCAGCGCTCGCGTCAGGAACGGGGGCAGGTTGGCATCCAGCTCCAGGGAGCGCGATTCCTGGCGCGGCTGACCGTCCGTGAGAACCTGGAGATGATCTCCACGCTTTACCGGCACACGCTGCCCGTCGACGTGGTGCTCGATCAGTTGCTGTTGCGGAATGAGAAGAACAAACGCTATGGCGCGCTGTCGGGCGGCCAGAAACAGCGCGTCGCCGTGGCCGCGGCGCTGCTGCCGGATCCCGATCTCCTCTTCCTCGACGAGATGAGCACCGGCCTCGATCCCTCGGCGCGCAGGCAGCTGTGGGACGTGCTGCTGCGGCTGAAGGCACATGGCAAGTCGATCGTGCTGAGCACGCACTTCATGGACGAAGCCGTGAAGTTGTGCGACCGCATCGGCTTCGTCAGCCGGGGCCGGCTCGTGGCGGTGGGCACGCAGCAGGAGCTGGCGCGCAGGCTCAGTCAGGCCGCGTGCGTGGAGCTCGTCGTCGCGGAGGACTTCCTTCCGGAGCGTGTCGGCCTGCTGTCGGAGCTCGGCCGCGTCGAGCCGCAGCCGCGCGGCGCACGGCTCTACGGACCGGGACGCAAAGTCATTCCGGAGGTCGTCGCGGCCGTTCACGCGGCCGGCTACAACCTCGTTCGCATCGGTGAAGTCGAGCCGACGCTCGAAGAACTGTTCCGATTCTTCACCGTCGAGCCGGGACGCGCGGAAGGAGCCGTCGCATGAAGCCTCTCCGAGCGGTCGCGCTCGCGTTTCTGAAGACCTACTTCCGCGAGCCAACGGTGCTGTTCTTCCTCTATGCCTTTCCATCGATGCTGCTCGTGCTGTTCGGTGTGATCTTCGGCAACGAGGTCCCGAGCAGCGGGAACGTGCGCGCGGGCTACGTCGACCTGCAGGTGCCCGCGCTGGCGGTGATGGCGATCGGGACGATCGCCTTTCAGCAGATTCCGGCGATGACCGCCGCGCGCCGCGCATCCGGCGTGCTGCGCACGCTGCGCTCCCAGCATCTCTCGCCGGCCCTTTACATCAGCGCGGACCTGCTGGTGAACCTGATGCTGATCACGGTCAACCTCGCGCTGATGATCGCTCTCGGGCGCGGACTCTTCTCGATGCGCTTCTCCGGCGACGCCGGCCCGGTCCTCCTCGGTCTGTTGTTCTGTGCCGTGGCGCTGTTCAGTATCGGCTATCTGCTCGCCGGCGTCATTCCGTCGCCGCGCGTCGCGATGGCTGTCGGCAATTCGATGTTCTTCCCGATGCTCTTCCTCTCCGGCATCGCCATTCCGCGCAGCAGCATGCCCGAAACGGTCAGCCGCGTCGGCGGCTGGTCTCCCCTGGGCCACGCCGTGCAGATCATGCAGGGCCTCTGGACCGGCCAGGCCTGGTCGCAATACCAGACGTCGCTGATGGTCCTCGCCGCGCTGATGGCGATCTCTGTCGCACTGGCGCTCAAGTCGTTCCGCTGGCGGTGATGCAGGGCGGCTGAAGCCCGCCCTCCGTCATCGGCAAACATGGCTGGCCGGTACGTCTGCGGCCGGTACCGGCTCATCGGTGACGGACGCGACACGGGCGTCGAGCTCGCGACGGGTCGCCGGAGCCTTCTTGGTGTGCGAGGTCCGGTGGGTTGGATGCAAGCTGCCGCGACGCAGGCGATGCCGGCGCTTCTATACTCATCCCATGAAAGGCTGTGCGCGCACCTGCATCCTGTGGCTCCTCGGGTGGATGGCAGCGAGCGTCGCGTTCTACTTCTACCTCAACAACCTGGGCGATCTCGGTCCGCCGTTGTACTGGGCCTCGATCGGCGGAGGGCTGTGCGTGGCGCTGGCGGTGGGGTACGCGATCGGGATCAAGGACCTCGCTCTCGAGCGCTCGATGCTCCTCGACGCGGCCCAAGGGACGCCGCCGACGGATGGACGCTGGGTGGCCGTCGGCGGGCGGATTCACTCGGTGCACTCGCTGTATGGGCCGCTCACGGGCGCGGACGTCGTCGCATATCAGTACAAGATCTCACGCATGGAGCGGAGAGGGAAAAGCAGCAGCGAGGTCACGTACTACGACGGGAAGGCACTGGTGCCGAGCACGATCTCGACGCCGCACGGATCGATCCGCCTCCTCGCCGTCCCGACGTTCGACGTCCCGGCGGCGACGTTCGAGCGTTATCTCGACACTCTCGAGAGGGCACGCCAGTACGTCGCCACGACGCCGTTCCAGACCAGCAGGACGCCGAAGAACGAGAAGATCGGCATGGAGCACGAATCGACCGACGACGACGGCAACTTTCGCGTCGACAAGCGCTGGTCCGATCGCGAGGTCGACCTCGACGGCTTCACCTTCGAGGAGAAGCACATCAAACAGAACGAGCCCGTCTGCGCGTTCGGCCTGTATGTGAAGCAGCGCGGCGGCCTCATCCCGCATCCGAACTGGGCCAAACAGACGCGGATCATGCGCGGCGACGCACACGACGTCGCCAATCAGCTCCGCACCCGCATCATCAAATACACCATCGGAATCGTCTTCTTCAGCGTCGCCGCATACGTGGTGGTGCGGATCTACGCGGCCAACGTGGTGTGAACGTGGAGCGCGGGCGCACGGACAACGGACCACCGCCGTCCCGGCGGCTCTACGTGCGGGCGTCCCGATTCCAACCGCCCGTGCCGGCTAGGAGCCTGCGCGGCAGAAACCGGTGTCATCCTGAGCTGCGTAGACAGCGAAGGACCTTCCAGCACGCAACGGAGAAGGTCCTTCGCCGTCTACGCGGCTCAGGATGACACCCTCATGAATCGGCGCGCTCTCCTGGCGGTGCGGTCAACGCAGCGGCTCGATCGAGCGCCTCGGCGATCGTTCCCGCACGATTCTCGAAGAGGGCGAACCTCTTCGCACGCGCGAGTGCCGATCGCGGCTGCTCGCGCACTTCGGCGAGGATCAGGATCGTCCCCTGATGCTTCAGCTTCAGAGCGAGCTGCTCGAGAGCGTGGATGCCGGTCGCGTCGATGGCCGGTACGTTGCGCATGCGCAGGATGAAGACCTTCGGCGGCTTGTCGATCTCGCCGAGGACGTCGCGGAGCTTGTCGGCGGCGCCGAAGAAGAAGGGACCGTTGACCTGGTAGATGTCGACGCCTTTCGGGATCTCGCGCCCCGCGAGCGTGCGCCGGCGCTCGATCACCTGGGTGATCTCGTCGGGGTTGTCGGTCGCGCTCGAATCGTTCAGCTCCGAGGTCACGCCCTCGATGTTCGTCACCTCGGACATCCGCTTCATGAAGAGCAGAGACGCCGCCACGACGCCCACCTGCACGGCCACGCTCAGATCGACGAAGACCGTCAGCGCAAACGTCACGACCAGGACGAAGATGTCGCTCTTGGGCGCGCGCAGCAGACCGGCGAAGGCGTGCCACTCGCTCATGTGGTACGCGACGACCACGAGGATCGCGGCGAGTGAGGCCAGCGGCACCTTCGCCGCCCACTGTCCCGCGAAGACGAGGATCAGCATCAGCGTGACGGCGTGAACGATGCCGGCCAGCGGCGTGCGTCCGCCGGTGCGCACGTTCGTCGCCGTGCGCGCGATTGCTCCGGTCGCCGGGATCCCGCCGAAGATCGGCGAGGCGATGTTCGCCACGCCCTGCGCCACGAGCTCCATGTTGGATTTGTGTCGCGTTCCGATCATGCCGTCGGCGACGACCGCGGAGAGGAGGGACTCGATGGCCGCCAGGAGCGCGACGGTGATTGCCGGTGAGACCAGCTCCCGCACGTGATCCCAGGGAATGCGCGGCAGATGCGGCGCGGGTAGCGACGACGGCACGCCGCCGAAGCGCGAGCCGATGGTCTCGACCGGCAGTTCGAAGATCTGTACGGCGAGCGTCGCCAGAACCATGGCCACGAACGGACCCGGCACCATGCGCGAGATCTTCGGCCAGACGATGAGCACGACGAGCGTGCCCAGCGCGACGCCCAGCGTCGTGAAGTCGATGGACCCGATGTGCTCCGCGTACGACGTCCATTTCTCGACGAACTCCGCGGGCACCGCACCCATCTGGAGGCCCAGGAAGTCTTTCACCTGGCTCGAGAAGATGATGACCGCGATCCCGGCCGTGAAGCCGGTGACGACCGGATACGGGATGAACTTGATCAGCGCCCCCATGCGCGTCAGTCCCATCACGATGAGAATCACGCCGGCGAGGAGCGTGCAGACGACGAGACCTTCGTAGCCGTATTTCGTGACGATGCCGTAGACGATGACGACGAAGGCGCCGGTGGGACCGCCGATCTGCACGCGACTTCCGCCGAGGGCGGAGATCAGGAAGCCGGCGATGATGGCCGTGTAGAGACCGCGCTCGGGCGGCACTCCCGAGGCGATGGCAAAGGCCAGCGCCAGCGGGAGTGCAACGATGCCAACCACGACTCCGGCAATGACATCGCGTGTCAGCGCCTCGCGTGAATAGCCTTCCTTGAAACAGACGAGCGACTTCGGGACAAACACTCGGTGCGTGATCTTACCGCTTCACGGCGAAGTGCACGGTGAGCATCAGATACGAGTCGACCGGTCGCCCCGCATACGTCGCCGGTTTGTATTTCCACTGCGGCAGGACGCTCAGCACCTCGGTGTTGAACGGCGCCATCGGGGCGGGAACGACGACCTCCGCGTCGCGCACGTTGCCGTTCTTGTCGATGATGCAGCGTACGACCACGGTCGCCGGTTCGCCGGTTCTCACGAACGCGGGCGGATAGCGCGGATCGACGCGGCGCACGAGGACCGGCGCGACGACTTCGTGCGGCTGATAGATCTTCTCCTCGACCCGCGGCTGGGCGGGGACGTCGACGAGAGGCGGCGCGTCGAGGTCGCCGATCGAATTCTCCGTGCCCCAGGGCACGCCGATCGGTCCGGGGATGGTGCCGCCCGAGCCCGCGTCGGTGTCGCCGCTGCCGTTGGAAGGCGCGTCGACCGGCGTCACGGTCTCGGGCACCGTCGCCGGTGCGGTGATCTGATTCACCGGCACGGGCCGCGGCTGTACCGGCTGCTGCTGCGCGGCCTGGGGTCTCGCGCCGCCGTCGGGAGTGCCGAGGGGCGGCGGAATCTGAATCGCCGCGAACGCGGGTGCGCGCGAGTATTCGTCAGGTGCGATTGCGGGGAAGTCGACCGATGCAACGCTGACGGCGACCGCGCCGAACACCACCGCGGTGTGCGCAACGACCGAGACGCTGAGTAGACTGAACCGTCCGGTTGCAGCCTGGGGCCGGGCACGAACGACGGAAGTCTCGAACATTGGTGCCTCCTTTTCCTTTGGATCGTTCGATGCCTTTCCCCTCCGCGCGCGAAACTGCATGCTGCAACGGACAGGTAAACATGCACGGGCCAAATGCGGACCGTGACTGATGGCACGGTTCGTTCGTACATTAGCGGTGATGAAAAAACTGATGCGCGATCCCGAGCTCGAGGCGCTGGTGCGGGAGCTGAACGACCCGGACGGCGTGGCCGTTCGCGGTGCCGCAGGCCTGGCCGTTCCGCCGGCACCCGCTGGAACGCAAGACGAAATCTCGGCGCCTCTCCCGGCCGACGACAAGCTCGAGAGCCTGCTCATCGAGGCCGCACAGCGTGGCGCGAGCGACCTGCTCCTCGTCGCCGGCGTGCCGCCGGTGTTCCGCGTCGGCGGGCGTCTCGCCCGGAGCGGCGACCCGCTTGCGGCCGACGAAGTGCAGGCGCTGCTCGCGCCCGTCGTGACGGCACGGCTGCGCGAGAAGCTCGAGAGCGACGGTGCGGCCGATTTCACGCTGCGGCTCGCGCGAGCGGCCGGCGACGACGATCGGCGCGCGTGGCGCTTCCGCGTGAACGTGCACCGCCAGCGAGGGACGCTCGCCGCCGCGCTTCGCGCGCTGCCGACGGAGATCCCGACCCTGCAACAACTCCGATTGCCGTCATCGCTGGCGGAGCTCGTGAAACCGACGCGCGGACTCGTGCTCGTCTGCGGCCCGACCGGC
>CAZLGP010000088.1:0-6259 GCA_964558905.1 uncultured Thermoanaerobaculia bacterium
GGTTAAAAGTAGCTTCACTTCCAGCGAGCGCCTGGGGCTTTGACTTCTTCGTTTTCCCGTTCGCCCTCCAACACCCAACACCCAGCACCCAGCACTGGACTCAGGACTCAGGACTCAGGACTCAGGACTCAGGACTGGCACTCAGCACCCAACACCCAGCACCCAGCACTGGACTCAGGACTCAGGACTCAGCACCCAGCACTCAGCACTCAGCACCCGCAGGGGTTGCACGTTCTCGCGAACAGGACTAAATTCCAAGGGTCATGTCCAATTCGGTTCGCAACGCTCTCCTGTGCCTGACGTGTCTCTTCTTTTTCGTCGCGGCGAAGCCGGCTCGCGTTCACGCGGTGCCGGACGCCGATTTCAAGCCTACGGCCGCGTATCGGTGGCTGGAGATCGTGCTCGAGGCATCGGCCCGCGAGGTCGACCGCGTCGGCGCTCGGCCGACGATCCTCTCGCGGCAGATGGCAATCCCCCTCACCGCGATGTACGACGCCTGGTCCGCCTATGACGACAAGGCCATCGGCACCCGCCTCGGCGCCAAGCTCCGCCGCCCGCCGGAGGAGCGGACGCAGAGGAACAAGGAGATCGCGATCGCCTACGCGACCTATCGCGCGCTCGTCGACGTCCTCCCGGACGAGAAGGAGTGGATCACCGCGCAGATGCGGGCCCTGGGCTTCGATCCGAACGACGAGACGACCGACGTCACGAAGCCGCAGGGCATCGGGAATCTCGCCGGGAAGGAAGTCTGCGAGGGCCGCCACCACGACGGTGCGAATCAGTTCGGCGACGAGGTGGGCTCGAACGGCAAGCCGTACGCGGACTACACGTTCTACGCGCCATACAACCCGAACGACAAAGTCCACGACCCCGATCGCTGGCAGCCCCTCCCCTTCCTCAACGCGAAGGGTGAGACGTTCTATCCAGGCTACCTCACGGCGCACTGGTATCGGGTGAAGCCGTTCGCCCTCGACCGGGCCGACCAGTTCCGCCCGCCCCCACCGCCGAAGTACGACAGCGAGCAGCTCAAGAAGGAAGTGGACGAGGTCATTCAGTTCAACGCCAGGCTGACGCCGGAGCAGATCGCCATCGTCGAGTTCATGCGCGACGGTCCCCGCTCGACGGGACAATCGGGTCACTGGCTCCGCTTCGCGCAGGACGTGTCCCGCCGCGACAAGTACACGCTCGATCAGGACGTGAAGCTCTTCTTCGCGATCTCGAACGTGGCCATGGATGCATTCATCGCCGCGTGGGATGCGAAGCGCGCCTACGACTCCTCCCGCCCCTGGACGCTCATCCGCGAGTACTACGCGGGCAAAGAGATCGAAGGCTGGCGCGGTCCAGCGAAGGGCTTCCAGCGGATCCCGGCCAGCCAGTGGCACGCGTACTCGCCGGCGTCGTTCGTCACACCGCCATTCCCAGGGTACGTGTCGGGTCACAGCACGGTGAGCGCTGCCTGCGCGAAGATGCTCGAGCTCTTCACGGGGAGCGACGAGTTCGGATTCGTCGAGCGCCGCCACCCCGGCATCCTCACGGAGCCGGACGCGGATTACGCAGAGACCGAGGTCGAGCTGCCCTTGCCGACGTTCACGGCCACCGCGGAGATGGCCGGCATCTCCCGGATCATGGGCGGGTACCACATTCAGGCCGACAACATCGCCGGGCTGGACCTGGGCCGGAAGGTCGCCCAGTTCACGTGGCCGAGGATCAAGGCGTACTGGGAGGGGGGAGGGGGCGGGTAAGGCCGGGTAAGGCCGCGGCTTCACACCGATGTCAGCCCGCGTTGGGCTTCGAGGGCCGTGGCGGCTCGCCGTGCTCTGCAAGGAACTGATGCAGTGCGATGTTGACAGCCTCAGAATCGCGAAACACTTTCGCAAGGTCAGGCGCAAGTAAGACGAGATTCGTTCCCTGACGGTATCGCTGGTAGTACTTGCCGCGAACGCCCTTGCTGAAGTCGTACTCGGCTCTCATCTCACCACCAGGCTGCTCGTCATTCGCCTTCTTCATGAGCTCGACGCTCTTGCGTGGTTGCGGCTCGCGCGCTGATGATTCGAATCCGATCGTCGTCGTCTTCGGTGTGCGCAACAGCGATCAGTCGCCCGGTCACGGTTAATCCCATGGTGACATATCGAAACTCACCGATCGAGTGATCTGGATCTGGAATCGTGATCTGAAGTTCGTCATCGAATGCTGTTGCTGCTTGCTTCGAAACTGATGCCGTGCTTTTCTTGATTCCATCGATCCTTGTTCGGGTCCCATTCGAACTCCATTCGGCCGAACATTCTACCTGTTGCGTTCCGGCGATGGAGGGCCGATTGCCGCGCTCACAGCCGGACGAGCTCGAGCAGAGACAGCGTTTCAGTCGGAGCGAACGTGGGTGAGCGTTGCGACGCAGCCACCGGCGGGTCGTCGGGCTCCAGTAGCGTCCTGGTGTACGCCGCGCGGCCGTTTCCTCATAGCGAGCCCCAGCACGCTTGCGGACAAACGGCACGCCGCTCTGCTGCCGCCCGCGCTACACAGCTCTGCATATTCATCATCGCTTCCGACTCGAAGAAGAGTTTGATCTCGGAACCAGCCTCGAGAACTTCACGCGGATTGTCGTTCAGAGCGTATCAGTGATGCAGCTTCTCTTGAACCCAGGTCCGGATGAGGGCGGCTTCATCGACGCCGCGAGACGCCGCGAGATCGCGAAGCGCGCTCCGTTCGCTCGCGGTCAGAGGAACCGTGACGGCAGTGCCCGGCCGGCGCGCGAACACCCTTTCGCCGACTTCGACTAACTCGTCGGCGAAGTCCGTAACGTCGTGGGTGTCCCAGAACTCGGCCAGCTCGCGAATCGAATCCGTCTTCGGCAGCTTCATGGCTTCTTCCAGCGCGCGTACCGCCGCTTTTCAGCGTCAGTCATGGCCCGGGCAGTCACTGGATACCCCTTTCCGTCGGGAAGGAGATCACGACACCCAGCAGATGTCGGCCTGCCTCGGTCTGACCCATGACGTAGTAGACCGGGTTCTTGCCGGTCGACTTCCCCCGTAGGACAAGGGCGTCGCCGAAACAGACCTCCTCGAACTCCTCCGGAAGGACGCCGTGCCGGCCGATGTGCGCGATGCGCTCATCGTTCCAGACGAACTCGGAGATCTCCACGAGCCCATTCTACCGGGGGACTCGCCGATGTCCGTCCAACGGATCAGCACTCAGCCGCGCCAACCCGCACGCAGTATATGGGCGAATCGTCCAATGGCGGGTGCTCAACGAACTTCCGAACCGCTTCCGCCACCAAACGACTGGGAGGCTTACCGCAACCGCAGGGCGCGGCTCGCTGTTGCTGAATCCGGGTGGTACGCTCCGGTCGTGTTCGAGTTCCTGAAGCGTGAGCCGAAGGCCTGGCTGATCGTGACGTCGATCCTCGCTGCCGTCGTGGTGACGACCGTTTCTCTCGGATTCCTGATTCACAGCCGTATCCGGAGCGAAGGTCTGGTCCTCCTGCTCGCAGCACTCGCCGTCATCGTGCCCACCGCAATCGTGGTCATGGTGTTCGCGAGGCCGGCTCAAAGAGCCGAGCCGGAGTCCGTCGAGCCGTCGTTCGAAGCAGGCTGGCTCGAGATCGAAGGCGATGACGAGATGGGCTACACGATCTCCGGCGATGACCGTGCGCTTTCCACGCTCGCCGTGGCTTGTCGCGACCTGACTGAGGCCACGGCGACTGGCGCGGAAGTCGAGCTCTCCCTGCCGAACGCCGACGTCGTCAGGATCGTTCGACAGGACCTCCGTCCCGCGGTTCCCGTCGCTCCGCCACCGACATGGAAGGAACGCCTCGATACGATCGGCTGTCTGGCATCGTTCGTCGCTATGTGCGCGGTGTGGTTCCGCGGATGCGCCGCGCTGGAGACTGATCTGCAACGATTCCTCAGCGACTCTGACGCGGGGAGAATGCCGGTTCCCGTACGCGTCACAACGGCCAGACGCGCAGCAGCAGCGGGACGGCGACGAGCGTGATGATGATCTCGAGCGGTAGTCCCATGCGCCAGTAGTCACCGAAGCGGTAGCCTCCCGGCGCGAGAACGAGGGCGTTCGACTGGTGTCCAATCGGCGTGAGGAAGGCACACGATGCGCCGATCGCGACGGCCATGAGAAACGCATCGGGGTTGACGGAGAGGCGCTCGGCCAGCGTGAGGCCAATCGGTGCCATCAGAACGACGGTGACGTTGTTGTTGATGACGTCGGACAGCATCATCGTCGCGACGAGTAACAGGGTCAGAACCCATGCAGGCGAAAGTCCGTGGCTCATCGCCAGAAGCGCGTTTGCGACGAGAGTCGTGCCTCCGGTGGTTTCGAGTGCCTCTCCGACCGGGAGCATGGCCCCCAGCAGAACGATGATCGGCCAGTCGATGCTCGCGTAGACCTCGTCGAGACGAATCGTATTCAGCAGCACGAGAACCACGACGGCGAGCACGAACGCGATGTGAATCGGAATGAGACCGGTCATGATCGCCGCGATGGCGGCGCCGAACGTGAGTACCGAGATCACCAGGCGGCGTGGGCGTGCGAACCCCAGTTCGCGCTCAGCCAGTGGAACGCACTCGAGCTCACTGCACACGTTGTCGAGATTCTTCCGCGCGCCCTGCAGCAGCAGCACGTCACCCGGTTGAAATCTCACATCGCGGAGCCGCACGTCAGGACGATTTCCGTGCCGCGCCACACCGAGGAGGCTCACGCCGTAGAGCGTGCGGAGGCGCAGCTGCTTCGGCGATCGTCCCGCGACTGGTGATCCCGGTTTGACGATCACTTCGATGATGTCGACATCATCCGACTTGATGTCCTTCTCACTCGTTTCGTGATCCTCACGCAGAACGAGCTTGCCGTCGTGCATGATTTTCTCGAGTGTTTCGGTCTCTCCCTGCAGGATCAGGATGTCGCCCGGCTCCACACGCTCGCCTGCCGGGAGAATCAGTCTCTTTCGCTCGTTGCGAATGATGCCGAGCACACGAGCATCGACGTTCTCGCTCTCGAGATCGTCGATCGTCCGACCGACCACATCACTCTTTTCGGGCACCACGGCTTCGAGGAGGTATGCGCCGATATCGAACCCTCGGCCACCCGATGCCGTTTCGAGCCGCTCCTTCGGGATGAGGCGCCAGCCGACGAGCACCACGAATGCAAGGCCCGCGATGGCGACGGCTCCGCCAACGGGAGCAAAGTCGAACATCTCGAACCGTGCTCCGACTGCTTCCTCTCGGAATGTTGCGATGATGATGTTCGGTGGAGTGCCAATGAGCGTCACAAGTCCGCCGAGCAGCGACCCGAATGCGAGCGGCATCAGCGATCGGGCCGGCGAGTAGCCGTCCCGCCACGCATTCCGGGTCGCTACCGGGATGAGCATCGCGAGCGCCCCGACATTGTTCATGATCCCCGAGAGTGCCGCGGTCAGCGTCGTCTGCGCCGCGATCTGCGGTCCCGGCCGGCCATGCAGAGGTGACAGGAGGCGGAGGACCAGGTCGATGACACCACCGTTCTGCAGCGCGCGGCTGATGACGAGCACCGCCGCGACAGTGATGACGGCCGGGTGAGCAAAGCCGCTGAAGGCGTTTTCCACCGGCACGACGCCGCCCAGGACAACCGCGAGGAGCGCGATCATCGCCACGACGTCGTAGCGCCAGCGGCCCCATGCAAAGAGCACCAGCGCGCCGGCAAGAACAGCAAATACGAAACCCTGAGCGGCGGTCATGCGCGGGTGATGGTACTGCGGGAGGCGGGGTCAGAGCTTCGAGCTTCTCTGAATGTTTCCGGCGTACCGACTCACGCGGCGCGGGCCGGCGTCCGGCGCACCGTTGAGCTCGCGCCCCACTGCTACGATGTCATGCATGCGAGCGATTCTGGCAGCCTTGATCCTCACAGCTGCGAGTGGCGCCAAGGAGAGCCCTTGATCCTGGTTCCTGGCCAACATTAGGATTAGGCAGGCACCCCTGAACTACCGCACGATGAATGGCTCGCCCTGCACGAGCGCGGAAGATCAGCAGGTATGTCGCACCTTGGCAAGCTTGACGAATGCCAGTATCGCCGCGGTTGCCAGGGCCATCGTCACACCCACTGAAAGGCCCAGCGCAGAGCCGGGACCATCCTGCACGACATTCGCTGCCAGAACTCGTTCAAGGGACGCTCTGTTCAACAAGGCCCACATCCAAACGCTGGCGTTCACCAGAGCGTGGAGCACTACGCCCGGGAGAATCGATCCTGACAGGTAGGCGAGAACTCCCCAGCCCACAGC
>CAZLGP010000089.1:0-11302 GCA_964558905.1 uncultured Thermoanaerobaculia bacterium
TGAGTACTCGAGCTTCGGTGCGCGGCGGCGGGCCTCCTCGAACGGGAGAATCTTGATGGCCCGATGCTCGACGCCGGCACGCAGCTTCTCGTACTCCGCGGCCACGCCATTCGCGAACGACTCGCGCTGATCGGAGAACAGCGCGCTGACGACGCCGACCGCGCGAGACGCGTCGAGCACGTGGACAGTCGCCCCCGAGTAGCGCGGCGCGACTCTCACGGCGGTATGCAGCTTCGAGGTCGTCGCGCCGCCGATGAGCAGCGGCACGCGGAAATGCCGCCGCTCCATCTCCCGGGCGACATGGACCATCTCATCCAGGGACGGCGTGATGAGGCCGGAGAGGCCGATGATGTCGACGTTCTCTTTCTCCGCCGTATCGAGGATCCGGTCGGCGGAGACCATCACGCCGAGGTCGAGGACCTCGTAGTTGTTGCAGCCGAGGACCACGCCGACGATGTTCTTGCCGATGTCGTGGACGTCGCCCTTGACGGTGGCCATGAGGACCTTGCCGCGCGCACGCGTGTCGCCGGACGCCTGCTTTTCCTCTTCCATGAACGGGAGCAGATACGCGACCGCCTTCTTCATGACACGCGCGCTCTTCACGACCTGGGGCAGGAACATCTTCCCGGCGCCGAAGAGATTGCCGACGACGTTCATCCCGTCCATGAGCGGACCTTCGATGATCGACAGGCCTGTCGGGTACTTCTGCCGCGCCTCCTCGACGTCGTGATCGATGTGGTCGACGATGCCCTTCACGAGCGCGTGCGACAGGCGCTCCTCGACGGTGCCGTGACGCCACTGGGCTTCCTCTTTCGCGGTCGCCGTCGACTGCCCTTTGACCGTATCGGCGAAGGTCACGAGGCGCTCGGTGGCGTCGGGACGGCGATCGAGGAGCACGTCCTCGACGAGCGCGAGGAGGTCCTTCGGGATCTCCGCGTAAATGCCGAGCTGTCCGGCGTTGACGATGCCCATGGTCAGGCCGGCGCGGATGGCGTGGTAGAGAAACGCGGCGTGCATGGCCTCGCGGACGACATTGTTGCCGCGGAAGGAGAAGGAGACGTTGGAGATGCCGCCGCTGGCGTTGGCGAGCGGGAACTTCTCGCGCAGCCGGCGCACGGACTCGATGAAGTTCACGCCGTAGGCGTTGTGCTCCTCGATGCCCGTGGCCACGGTGAGGACGTTCGGGTCGAAGATGATGTCGGTGGGATCGAAGCCGACTTCGTCGACGAGGATGCGGTAGGCGCGCGAGGAGATCTCGACCTTGCGCTCGATGGTGTCGGCCTGTCCCTGTTCGTCGAAGGCCATGACCACGACCGCCGCGCCGTAGCGCTTCACGAGGCGGGCGTGGTGGCGGAAGACGTCTTCGCCCTCTTTCAATGAGATGGAGTTGACGGCGGACTTGCCCTGGAGGACTTTCAGCCCGGCCTCGATGACCGACCACTTCGAGCTGTCCACCATGATCGGCACGCGGGAGATGTCGGGCTCGGACGCGACGAGGTTGAGAAAGTCGGACATGAACTTCTCGGAGTCGAGCAGACCCTCGTCCATGTTCACGTCGAGGATGTTTGCGCCGCCCTCGATCTGCTGCTTCGCCACGCGCAGCGCACCTTCGAGGTCGCCTTCCTTGATCAGCTTGGCGAACTTCGGCGAGCCGGTGACGTTGGTGCGCTCGCCGATGACGATGAAGTTCGATCCACTGTCATCCCGAGCGTCGAGCGAGGGACCTGGGGGGGTGGGGCTGGCGGCACTTGACTCGCGCCCCTCCCGCCCGGGTCCCTCGCTCACGCTCGGGATGACATGCGAGCGCACCGTCAGCGGCTCGAGTCCGCTAAGCCGCAGGTGCGGCTCGATGGGCTTCGGGACGCGCGGCGGCAGCGTGGCCACGGTCTCGGCGATGAGGCGGATGTGCTCGAAGCCGGTGCCGCAGCAGCCGCCGACGATGTTGAGCCAGCCGCTGGCGGCGAAGTCGCGGAGGACGCCGGCCATCATCTCCGGCGTCTCGTCGTAGCCGCCGAGGGCGTTAGGGAGACCGGCATTGGGATAACAGCTGATGAAGATGGGCGCGAGGCCGGAGAGCTCCTCGACGTGGGCGCGCATCTCCTCGGCGCCGAGTGCGCAGTTGATGCCGACGGCGAGGAGGGGCGCGTGGGAGATCGAGTTCCAGCAGGCCTCGACGGTCTGTCCGCTGAGGGTACGTCCCGAGGCGTCGGTGATGGTGATCGAGGCGATGACCGGGAGGGTGATACCGGTGTCCTCGAAGTACTTCTCGATGGCGAAGAGCGCGGCCTTGACGTTGAGCGTATCGAAGGTCGTCTCGGGCATGAGGATGTCGACGCCGCCGTCGACGAGGCCGCGAGCCTGTTCATAGTAGGCGGCGACGAGCTCGTCGAAGGTCACGCCGCGCATGCCGGGATTGTTCACATCCGGCGAGAGCGATGCGGTGCGGTTCGTCGGACCCATGGCGCCGGCCACGAAGCGCGGCTTCCCGGGGGTGGAGAGCGCGTCGGCCGCGCGTCGGCAGATCTCGGCCGCGGCCTTGTTGATCTCGTAGACGAAGGGCTGGAGGTCGTAGTCGGCGAAGGAGATCGCCTGGGCGTTGAAGGTGTTGGTCTCGATGATGTCCGCGCCGGCCTCGAGGTACTTGCGATGGATCTCCTCGAGGAGCTCCGGCTTGGTCAGGGCGAGAACGTCGCTTGCGCCCTTGAGATCGCGGGGATGATTCGCGAAGCGGGTGCCGCGGAACGCGGCCTCGTCGAGGCCGTAGGTCTGGACCTGCGTGCCCATCGCGCCGTCGAGGACGAGGATGCGTTTCTCGAGAAGGCTGGTCAGTTCGGCGCTTCGATTCGGTTGTGCCATCGGGTTCTCCGGAAAACAAAAAAGGCCCCGCCTGAGGTCAGCGGGGCCGCTCGAAATCACGACGTAAGGACTACCGGCGATTTAGCTTTTTTTATCCTGGTTGCAAGCGGCCCGCAAATCAGTCCAGGTCGGGGGCGAGGGTACGCCCGCGATCGGGCGTTGTCAAACGGCCGGCCGCCTTTCGAGAGGTGTGCGCGCAGAGCGACGGCGGCTGCGCTGTGAAAGTGTGGTGAAATCCGCCCTCATGACCACCGCGACCGACACCCCCATCGCCCACACCGATCCCATCAACGCACAGATCCTCGCGGTGTCGGAGGATCGCATTCAGGGATTCGTTCGCGACCCGTTCGGAGAGATCGCACGGCTTGCGGGGCTCGACGTGGAGCTGGTGATGGAGCGCATCCGGGCAATGCTCCGCGGCGGCACGATCCGCCGGGTGCGGCAGACGCTCATGGCCACGAACCTCGCCGAGGGCGCGCTCGTGGCGTGGCAGTTCCCGAACGAGAAGCTGGATGCCGCGTTCGACTTCATGTTTCAGGAGGATCCGTTCTCGGGACACGTGGTCATCCGTTCGGCCGATCCGGCGACGCCCGGCTCGAGCTATCGCCTCTGGACGACGGTGAAGGTGCCGCAGGGCACCTCCGTCGAGCAACACTGCGCATTTCTCACGAAGCTCACAGGCGCGGAGCACTTTCGGGTCATGCCGGCGAAGCGGATCTTCGCCCTCGGCGTCGGTCACGTAAGACGCAAGGGGATGGAGCCGGGCGCGAAGTCGGATGAGCTCGCGGAAGCGAAAGACACCGTCAAGGTCCATCTGACGGACATCGAGTGGCAGGTGTTGACGGCGCTGAAGCGCGAGCTGGAGCCCGAGGAAGTGCGCCGCGATCTGTGGGAGCATCGCGCCGACGAAGCCGAGATGGTGCCGGAGGTGTTTCATGCGGTCGCGGAGAATCTGAGCGGCCGCGGCGTGATCGGACGCTTCTCGACCTTTCTCGAGCACGTGAAGCCGCTGCAGACGGGCGAGCGCGTGACGCGCTTCAACGCTCTCTTCCACTGGGCGGTCCCGCCCGGTCGCGAGCTCGAGGCCGGACGTGAGGTGGGGCGCTTCCACATCCTCACGCACTGTTACTGGCGCGAAGGCGGCCCCGAGTTCCGCAACGTGAACATCATGGCCGTCGCGCACGGAACGGAGAAGGACCTCGTCCTCGCGCACAAGGGCGCCATCGACGAGCACCTGGCGAGCATCGGCATCCCCGTGACGTACACGAACGTGTTCTGGGGCGGGCGCAGCGAGATCAAGCCGAGCGAGATCTCGCCGCTTGCGTATCGGGAGTGGTGTGCATCGCACGGAGTCGACGCGTCCGCAGTGAAAGGGTGAGCGCGCTCATCACGAGCAGCCACGGAAGGACGGACGCCGCGGAACCGGGGCCGGTCAGGAGCTCGCCGAGGTTGAAGCTCGCCCACTCCGATTCGCGAGAGCCGGGACGGTGCTTCTGGAACGGGAGCAATTCGTCGGCCGCGACGCGGTTCGTGGACGTGTGGCCGGTGTAGAAGTCCGCGAGCCAGGGCACCTTCTCGTCCTCCAGCGGACGGCCTGTCACGAGAGACGGGAGAGAGTAGCGGCCGATGGGATCGCCGAGAGCGTCGGGAGGCTGCGGATCGACCGCGGTGACCGCGAAGTTGAACAGGAGCGAAACGCCGGCGAGGACGCGCGTGAGCATTCGCGCGCGTCCGTGCATCTCGATGAGGCCGAGGGCGAGCAAGGGCACGACTTGCAGCACGTAACGTGGACCGACGCTGTAGCCGCCGTGCCATCCGTTGAAGGCGGCGTTGACGAGAAACGTGACGCCGATTGCGACGGCGATGATCGACGCGGCCACGCGCTTCGATCTCGCGAGAAGAACGAGGCCCGCGACCGCGACGAGCATCAGCGGCGAGATGTAGAAGAGGCCGCGGAACGGCGAGAACGTCACACCCCAGAGCGCGTCGAGCTTCGGCAACGCGAAGATGCCGAGCCACGCGGAGTCATCGAGAAATGCGGGATTCGTCGTGGCGATCGCGGTGCGAAACGGCGAGCCGAACGCCGCGAAGTGGTACGCGGCCAGCGCGATCGCGAAGGGCAGCCCGCCGAGGATGTACAGCAGCCCGTCGCGACGGCGCTGCGTGCACGCGTACGCGAACAGAACCACGGTCAGCGGCGCACAGAGGTAGCTCACGAAAGTCGCCGCGCCCATCGACGCACCGGCCAGGGCCGCCCTCTTCTCCAACGTTCCATCGAGGAGCAGAAACGCGAGGAGCACGAGCAGCGCGGCGGGGACGTGCGCGAAGAGCATCGTCGAGTAGGCGAACAGGGGCGTGCCGAGGCCCGTCAACAGCGCGATGGCGATGGACGCCGCGGGTGAGAGCCCCCGCCGCCGCGCGGCGACTGCGAGGAGCACTCCGATCAGCGCGCCGCTGACCCCGCACACCGCGACGGTGCAGAGATACAGGGCCAGATTCAGCTCGATGGTGTCGCGCGGTACCCCTCGGATTGCGTGGAAGATCGCATACGGCACCACGGCGGCGATGGCGAGCCCCGGGGCCTTGTTCGAGTAGGTGCGTCCGGCGTGAAACGAGACGTCCGCCGTGTTCGAGGCGTAGTCGTCGATATGGAGCCGGCCTTGCTCGACGATCGCCCGCGTCAGCGCGAACGTGGCGTTCTGATTGAAGCCGCTGCCGCCGAAAAAGTACCCGTACGCGAAGAGGAGCGTGATCAGGACGGCTGTCGATTCACGACCGGCAGCGGTGATTGGCCGGGCCTTCTGCATGCCTGCCGCCCAAGGCGCCGACTACCGCAGCTTTTCGATGACGATCCCCACGGTGACCGCGCCGATCGCTTTGTCGCCATCCATGATCGGAATGGAAATCTGGGCGATGCGGGCCTTGGCGCTCTCGTCGAACTTTGGGCGGTCGATGAAGACGTCGCCCTTGCCGCCGTTGAAGGCGCGCTCCCACTTTGCCTCGTCGCCCTGCCAGTAATCGGAAGTCTTCGCCGTGGCGCAGACGAGAGCACCCTGATCGTCCATGGCAAACGTCTCGCTGTACGCGGGATTCGCGCCGGCAAGGGCACGAAGGCGATCGGCGCAGGGACCGCTGAGGACCTGCTTCACCAGGGCGGTCTCGTTCCCGGCCATCCAACGCTCGTCGGCAACCTTGATGGCCGCGAGCGAGACATTCCTCGCGTTCTGGGCCTTCGCGGCCGCCACGATGACGGGATCGTTTCCGATCGCCCGAAGCTTCTCGGCCTCGGCGGTCAACGACTTCTGCACTTCTCCGGCGGACTGTCCGAGCGCGGAGACGCTCAGCACGAGGACGACCAACAGTTTCTTCATGATGCGCTCTCGAGCTCCACTCCTGCGTTTTCCTTCTGTGCGTAGTCGAGCTCCCAGTCGGAGGTGAAGAGCACGACCGCGTGACCGTAGCGATCGGTGGCGATGCGGGCGCGCGTCGGGAGAGTCATGCGCGCGACGTCCTCGACGTCGCGGTCGACCCAACGGGCGAGCTTGTAAGGGAGCGTCGTCATCGTCGTCTCGACACCGTACTCCGTCTCGAGGCGCGACGCCAGCACATCGAACTGCAGCTCGCCGACGACCGCCAGGACGGGCTCGGACCGGAGGCCGTCGTGCAGGACGAACACCTGCATCGCCCCCTCTTCCTCGAGCTGCTCCAGCCCCTTCTGAAACTGCTTCTGCCGCGTGGTCTGCTTCGCGCGCAGAGTGGCGAAGTGCTCCGGAGCGAAGCGCGGGATGCGGTCGAATTCCACCGGCGCTTCGGACGCCACGGCGTCGCCGATCTGGAAGATGCCCGGGTTGACGAAGCCGATCACGTCGCCGGGATAGGCCTTCTCGACGCCCACACGCTCCTGCGCGAAGAGGCGGTGCGGACGGGTCATGCGCACCTCGCGTCCGAGGCGGGCGTGGTGGACGAGCATGTCCTTCTCGAAGACGCCGGAGGTGATGCGCATGAAGGCGAGGCGATCGCGATGGCGCTTGTCCATGTTCGCCTGGATCTTGAAGACGAACCCGGTGAAGTTCGAATCGGTGGGTGCGAGCTCGAAGACCTCTCCCTTCGCTTTCGCATGTCGCGGCGACGGCGGAGGCGCAAGCTCGATGACCGCGCGAAGGAAGACCTCGACACCGAAGTTGTTCACGGCGCTGCCGTAGAACACCGGGATGACGCGGCCGTACTCGAACTGCTTGCGGTCGAACTCCGCGCCCGCCCCTTCAAGCAGCTCCGCGGCATCGCGCAGGTCCTGCCACGCGGTGGGCCCGATGGCGTCGGCGAGGTGGGGATCGTCGAGACCGCTGACCGTCATCGGCGCGACGCTCGCTCCATGTTTCGTGCGCTCGAAGCGGAGGACCTGCTGATTGCGCAGGTCGAAGACGCCCTGGAAGGTCGGTCCGTCGCCGATCGGCCAGTTCATCGGAACCGCGTGCACCTTCAGCTCGCGCTCGATCTCGCTGAGGAGCTCGAACGGATCCTTCGCCGGCTGATCGAGCTTGTTGACGAAGCAGAGGATCGGGATGTGCCGCATGCGGCAGACCTCGAAGAGCTTGCGCGTCTGCGGCTCGATCCCTTTCGCGCCGTCGAGCACCATCACCGCGCTGTCGGTGGCCGCGAGGGTGCGGTAGGTGTCTTCGCTGAAGTCCTGGTGACCGGGTGTGTCGAGGAGGTTGAGGACGGAGCCCTCGTACTCGAACTGCAGCACGGTGGAGGTGATGGAGATCCCGCGGCTCTGCTCGATGGCCATCCAGTCCGAGGTCGTGTGGCGCTGCTGCCTGCGCGCACGGACCGAGCCGGCCTCCTCGATGGCGCCGCCGTAGAGGAGGAGCTTCTCGGTGAGGGTGGTCTTCCCCGCGTCGGGATGGGAAATGATGGCAAAGGTGCGGCGCCGCGCGACTTCGCGCTCGAGCTCGTGAGTTTCCTGCGGAACGACAGTCATGCCGGCGCGATAACACGGGGATGGGGGGTTGGAATCCCGAATGGGGAACGAATGGGACGAATGGGACCCATGGGACCTATGGGACGAATGAGTAGCTGCTACCCATACGTCCCATTTGTCTCATTCGTCCCATCCGTCCCATCACCTGCCTAACCTCACTGCCGCCGTTCGAACAGCCGCATCTCGCTGGCGTAGCGCTGCTCTTTTGGAGCGAGCTGGCGTGCGGCGGTGTAATGGCTCTGGGCGGCCGTGCGGTCGCCCAGAGCCTCGCAGACGGCGGCGAGGTTGAAGTGGAGGGGGGCGGAGCGCGGCTGCCCGCGGAGGGCAACCTCCCACCGCCCGCGCGCCTCGGCTACCCGGCCGCTGTCGATCAGCGCCATTCCCTCTTCAAAAGCGGGTGCTGTTTCGTCCAGCGGGATCATCTCCTTCACCCGCCGGGGCGTGATCCGCTCGGCCGCGTCGACCGCGGCGTAGCGCGCCGCCTGCCGGAGTGCGATCTCCCGCTCGTCCGCGGTCATCCGTTCGACGCGCGGGGAAGTCCCTTCGCCCTTGCCGTAGAACGTGGAGAGCCGCTTCATGTCCCGCGACATGACGTCGACTCGCACGCTGCAGACCGCCTCGGCCCACAGGAGCGTGCGCTTCACGCGCTTTCCCGCGTAATCGCGGACGGAGCCTTCCCCTTCGCGCGCAACCGTGTCGCAGGTGAAGGTCTTGATCATCAGGAAAGTGTCCGCCGGACCGGTTGCCGTGCGCGCATCGCGGATCCGAAGAAATCCGGAGTCGTTTGCCCGCTCGATGAAGTGCTCGATGAACGTCTCGATCTTCGCGGTGTCCCCGATGGCATGAACGATGGCGACGTCGCGGTCGCGTCCGATGTCGTGCGCCGCGGGGAGCACGCGCTCGAATGCGAGGCGAGGCGAGACCGCGAGAAGGAGCGGAGCCGTGAGGAGGTGCAGCAGCACGGCAAAGGATGCGCGCATGGAACAGCGCCAATCTTAGCAGTGACGAGGCGCGAAGCGAGGGAGTTGACGATAGGACGGATAGGACGAATAGGACGGATAGGACGGATAGGTAGAGCTACCTATTCGTCCTATCCGTCCCATTCGTCCCATTCGTCCTATCGTCGCCTCCCCATCGCTGCCATAGAATCCGCCCCGCATGCGATTGAACGTCACCAGTGAGATCGGCCGCCTCAGGAGCGTGCTGGTCCACCTCCCCGGGCGGGAGATCGATCTGATGGTCCCCCCGATGATGGCGCAGCTCCTGTTCGACGACATCCTCTACGGTCAGGTCGCGCGCGAGGAGCACCGGCGCTTTCAGCAACTCATCCGCTTCATCGCCGACGAGGTCATCGACCTTCAGGACCTCCTCGAGGAAGTCCTCGAGAACGGCGATGCGAAGGAGAAGATCGTCCGCGATCTCGCGAAGCGCAACGGCCTCTCGCGCAAGCTCCTGGCGCACCTCCGCGAGCTCCCGGCCGGTCCGCTCGCCGAGGTGCTGATCGCCGGGATCGCGCGCGAGACGAGATCGGGCGACCTGCCGGAGTTCGACCTCTTTCCGATCCCGAACCTCTTCTTCATGCGCGATCCGCAGATCGTCCTTGGCGACAAAGTCGTGGTGTCGTCGATGGCCACGCAGGCGCGCCGCCGCGAGTCGCTCCTGTCGAAGTACGTCTTCGAGAACCATCCGCATTTCAGCGGACCGGCGAGCTTCTGGGTCGACTTCATGGCCACCGAGCCGGAGCGGCCGATGTCGCGCAAGCTGCCCACGATCGAAGGCGGGGACGTCCTCGTCCCGCGCCGCGATCTCCTGCTCGTCGGCATCACGGAGAGGACGAATAAAGCCGGTGTCGAGTTGCTCATCCGCTCGCTCAAGCAGGCCAATGCCGGCGTCGAGAGCGTGATCATCGTCGACATCCCGCGGCAGCGCTCCTTCATGCATCTCGACACGATCTTCACGTTCATCAACCGCAACGAGTGCCTGATCTATCCGCCGGTGATCCTCCCGAGCGGCGGACAGGCGGCGAAGGTGACGACGGTCGATCTGACCAAGAAGAGGTCCGTCGCGTACTCCGCGCAGAAGTCGCTCCTCGGAGCACTGAAGAAGAAGGGCTTCGACCTCGAGCCGATCTACTGCGGCGGTCCGAGCGCCGTCGATCAGCAGCGCGAGCAGTGGACCGACGGCGCAAACGCCTTTGCACTCGCGCCCGGAATCATTCTCCTGTACGAGCGCAACGTGCGAACGGCCGAGGAGCTGGCGCGCCACGGCTATCACATCGTCTACGAGGACGACCTGCTCCTCGGGCGCAACGAGCTCGAGACCTGGACGGACAAGAAATACGCGCTGCAGATCGCGGGGAACGAGCTGTCGCGCGCGCGCGGCGGCCCGCGGTGCATGACCATGCCGCTCGAGCGCGAGGATCTCTGAAGATGGCACTCGGATCGGATGGCGCCTCGGGAGGGGATCGTGTGGAAGCCTCGGCCGACGAGCGCGACGGGCCGAGCCGCCTTGCTGTAGTGGCTTTCGGCGGCAATGCCTTGCTGCGTCCCGAGGATCGGGGAACTCAGGAAGAACAGATCGCGCGGGCGAAGCAGGCCGCGCGCTGGCTCGCGGAGATCGTGCGCCACGGGTACAAGCTCCTGGTCGTGCACGGCAACGGGCCGCAGGTCGGAAACATCCTCGTGCAGGCCGAGGAAGCGTCGACGAAGATTCCTCCGCAGTCGCTCGACGTCTGCGTGGCGCAGACCGAGGGCTCGATCGGCTTCCTGCTGCAGCAGGCGATTCGCAACCGCCTCGAGGCGATCGGCATCGGCGG
Organism: uncultured Thermoanaerobaculia bacterium; assembly: GCA_964558905.1. Lineage (GTDB taxonomy): Bacteria > Acidobacteriota > Thermoanaerobaculia > Gp7-AA8 > Gp7-AA8 > QHVT01. The sequence goes on from CAZLGP010000089.1 coordinate 10,653, forward strand.
CGAAGTGGCGACGGTGTTGACCGAGGTCGAGGTCGACGCGACCGATCCGGCCTTCAAGCGGCCGACGAAACCGATCGGGCCGTTCTTCACACGCTATCGCGCCGAGGCCCTCGAGCGCGACCTCGGCTGGACGATGCGCGAGGATGCGGGGCGAGGGTGGCGCCACGTCGTGCCGTCACCGAAGCCGCTGCGCATTCTGAACGTGAGGACGATCTCGCGCATGCTCGAGTCGGCGTCGTGCGTCATGGCGGCGGGTGGCGGCGGCATTCCGGTCGTCCGCGGACGCGACGGACAGTGGCGCGGAATCGAGGCGGTGATCGACAAGGACTACGCGTCGGCGTTGCTCGCGGCGAATCTTGATGCGGACCTGTTCATCATCCTCACCGGAGTCTCGAAAGTCGCGATCGACTACAACAAGCCGACGCAGCGCTTCGTGGATCGGATGACCGTCGCCGAAGCGGAGAAGCACATGGCCGACGGCCAGTTTCCCGCGGGCTCGATGGGACCGAAGATCGAGAGCGCGCTGCAGTTCGTGCGCGCGACCGGAAAGCAGGTCTTGATCACCGACGTCGACGTCTTGCGCGAGGCGCTGCAGGGAAAGGACGGGACTCTCGTTACCTCTTGAGCCCTGCCGGCATCACCGTCCCTGC